>NZ_JBEYXK010000144.1:0-13418 GCF_040645035.1 Streptomyces sp. NPDC046876
GGCTCCGCCGGGCACCGGGCTCCGCCCGGACCCTCCCCCGGACTCCGTCCGGGGGGACCCCCCTCAAACGCCGGCGGGGCTGGATGTGCCGACCCCGGCTTCGACAGCGCGAGGCACGGCTGGAGTTGCCGGACCCCGGCTTCGACGGCAGACGGCGCGTGGTGTGTCGGTCCGGCTGCGGGGGTGGCGGGCAGGCGCGGTAGCCGCCACCGGCGGCAGGGGCTACGGGCCGGTCAGGTGGTGGGGGGCAGGGTGGCGTTCGAGGGGGGGCCGGGGGTGGCGCGGGCCACGGATTCGGCGTCGCGGAGGGCTCGGACCGCGTTCGACCAGGTCAGCTTCGCCAGGTCGGCGCGGGACCAGCCGCGGGCCAGCAGCTCCGCGATGAGGTTCGGGTAGCCGGAGACGTCGTCGAGCCCGGCCGGGGTGAAGGCGGTGCCGTCGAAGTCGCCGCCGATGCCGATGTGGTCGACGCCGGCGACCTCCCGCATGTGGTCGAGGTGGTCGGCGACCGTGGCGGCGGTGGCCACCGGCCGGGGCCGGTCGGCCTCGAAGGCCCGGTGCAGGGCCATCGCCTCGGGCGTGGTGTCCAGGTGGTGGAAGCCGTGGGCCCGCAGGTTCTCGTCCGCGGCGAGGGTCCATTCGACCGCGGCCGGGAGGATGAACTTCGGGACGAACGTGGCCATGGCCACGCCGCCGTTGCCCGGGAGCTGCGCGAGGACGTCGTCGGGGATGTTGCGCGGGTGGTCGCAGACCGCCCTGGCCGAGGAGTGGGAGAAGATCACCGGGGCGGAGGAGACGGCCAGGGCGTCCCGCATCGTGGTCGGTGCCACGTGCGAGAGGTCCACCAGCATGCCCAGGCGGTTCATCTCGCGCACGACCTCGCGCCCGAAGTCCGTCAGGCCGCCGTGGCGGGCTTCGTCGGTCGCCGAGTCGGCCCAGTCGATGGTGTCGTTGTGGGTGAGCGTCATGTACCGCACGCCCAGCAGGTGCAGGGCCCGCAGCGTGGCGAGGGAGTTGTTGATGGAGTGGCCGCCCTCGGCGCCCATGAGGGAGGCGATCCGGCCGTCGGCGCGGGCGGCCTCCATGTCGTCGGCCGTCAGGGCCCGTACGAGGTCGGCCGGGTAACGGTCGACCAGCTGGGCGACGGCGTCGATCTGCTCCAGGGTGGCGCTGACCGCCTGGTCGCCCGCGTAGTCGGAGCGGACGTACACCGACCAGAACTGGGCGCCGACACCCCCGGCGCGCAGCCGGGGGATGTCGGTGTGCAGGTGGCCTGACTGGTCGCCGGCGAGGTCGCGCCGGTCGAGGTCGTAGCGGACCTGCTCGCGCAGGGCCCAGGGCAGGTCGTTGTGGCCGTCGACGACCGGGTGCTCGGCGAGCAGGGCCCGGGCCTCGGCGAACCGGTCCGCGGCGCTCATGTCCGCGGCGCTCACGTCCGCGGCACTCACTTGCCGAACCCGAAGGATTCCGCGCCGGCGACCTTGGCCCGCAGCCGCTTGCCCTTCTCGGTGGCCTGTTCGTTGAGCTCCTGCTGGAAGTCGCGCATGCGGCCGAGCAGCTCGGGGTCGTGGGCGGCCAGCATGCGTACGGCCAGCAGCCCGGCGTTGCGCGCTCCGGCCACCGAAACCGTGGCGACGGGAACCCCGGCGGGCATCTGGACGATCGACAGCAGGGAGTCCATGCCGTCGAGGTACTTCAGGGGAACGGGCACGCCGATGACGGGCAGCGGGGTGACGGAGGCGAGCATGCCGGGCAGGTGGGCCGCGCCGCCCGCGCCGGCGATGATCGCCTTCAGGCCGCGGTCGGCGGCCTGCTCTCCGTACGCGACCATCTCGCGCGGCATGCGGTGTGCGGAGACGACGTCGACCTCGTACGGGATCTCGAACTCGTCGAGGGCCTGGGCGGCGGCCTCCATGACGGGCCAGTCCGAGTCGGAGCCCATGACGATGCCGATGACGGGGGTGCTCGGGGTGCTCATGCGGTGATCGTTCCTCTGAGGTAGCCGGCTGCGTGGCGTGCGCGCTCCAGCACATCGTCCAGGTCGTCGCCGTAGGTGTTGACGTGGCCGACCTTGCGGCCGTGTTTCACGTCCTTGCCGTACATGTGGATCTTCACCTGCGGGTCGTGCGCCATGCAGTGCAGGTACGCCGCGTACATGTCGGGGTAGTCCCCGCCGAGCACGTTCGCCATGACGGTCCAGCGGGCCCGGGGGCGCGGGTCGCCCAGGGGGAGGTCCAGGACCGCGCGGACGTGGTTGGCGAACTGGGAGGTGACGGCGCCGTCCTGGGTCCAGTGGCCGCTGTTGTGCGGGCGCATGGCCAGTTCGTTGACGAGGATGCGGCCGTCGGTGGTCTCGAACAGCTCCACGGCCAGGTGGCCGGTCACGCCGAGTTCCTTGGCGATGCGCAGGGCGAGGGACTGGGCCTCGCCGGCGAGCTCCTCGGAGAGGTTCGGGGCGGGCGCGATGACGGTGTCGCAGACGCCGTCGACCTGGATGGACTCCACCACCGGGTAGGCGACGGCCTGGCCGTGCGGGGAGCGGACGATGTTCGCCGCGAGTTCGCGGACGTAGTCGACCTTCTCCTCCGCGAGGACCGGGACGCCCGCCTTGAAGGGGGCCTCCGCGTCCTCGACGGTCCGCACGAACCACACGCCCTTGCCGTCGTAGCCGCCGCGGACGGTCTTGAGGATGACGGGGAAGCCGCCCACCTCGGCGGCGAAGGCCGCCGCGTCCGCCGGATCGGCGACGATCCGGTGGCGGGGGCTGGGCGCGCCGATCTCGTCGAGCCTGGCGCGCATCACCCCCTTGTCCTGCGCGTGCACCAAAGCATCGGGCCCCGGACGGACGGGGATGCCGTCCGATTCCAGGGCCCTGAGGTGTTCGGTGGGTACGTGCTCGTGGTCGAAGGTGATCACGTCGCAGCCGCGTGCGAAGGCGCGCAGCGTCTCCAGGTCGCGATAGTCGCCGATGACGACGTCGCTCACGACCTGGGCCGCCGAGTCCTGCGGGGTGTCACTGAGGATCTTGAACTTGATGCCGAGGGGGATGCCCGCCTCGTGGGTCATGCGGGCGAGCTGACCGCCGCCGACCATGCCGACTACCGGGAACGTCACCCCTCCAGAGTATCCGGCGGTATTCCGCCATCCGGACGTGGCCCTGGCGGCGGCTCGTCGCAACCTCCCTGTGTGCCGTGCGTCGCACGGTGTGTAAAGGAACGGACGGGCCGGGGGCCGACATCTAGCATGGACGGGTCGGCGTAGGGACGCAGATGCGCGGGCGCCCTCCCCGGAGGGCGGCGACGAACAGGGACGAACGGGACTGATCCAGCACATGACCATGCCGCAGCAGGGTTCCGTCCTGGCCGAACGCGTACGCGGCCTGGCGCGCGAGATCGCGAAGTTCGGGGCCGTCGGGGGCTTGGGCGTGCTCGTCAACCTGGGCGTCTTCAACCTCATCCGCCACGTGACGGACCTCCAGGTGGTCCGGGCGAGCGTGATGGCCACCGTGGTGGCGATCGTCACGAACTACATCGGCTTCCGGTACTTCACCTACCGGGACCGGGCCCGCAGCGGCAGCTCGCGGGAGCTGCCGCTGTTCGTGGCGTTCAGCCTGATCGGGCTGGTGATCGAGAACGGCGTGCTGTACGCGGCCACGTACGGGCTGGGCTGGGACGGCCGGCTCGCCACCAACGTGTTCAAGTTCATCGGCATCGGCACGGCGACCGTGTTCCGCTTCTGGTCGTACCGCACGTGGGTCTTCAAGGCCCTGCCGGCCGCTGCGCCGGCACCCGCCCTGGAGCCCGAGCCGGAGCCCGCGGGCAAGTAGCCGCCGGGCGCCGGGCTCAGCGGACGGTCTCCTCCGGTTCCGGGCGCTCCGGCTTGGTCCGGCTCAGGAACAGCGCGAAGACCGGCGGCTGCGCCTGGAGCAGCTCCAGGCGGCCCCCGTCGGCCTCGGCGAGGTCCCGGGCGACGGCCAGGCCGATCCCGGTGGAGTTGCGGCCGCTGATCGCCCGCTCGAAGATCCGGTTGCCGAGGTCCGGCGGTACGCCCGGTCCCTCGTCCGTGACCTCCAGCACCGCCTGGTTGCCGACCACCCGGGTGCGCAGGGCGACGGTGCCGCCGCCGTGCATGAGGGCGTTCTCCACGAGGGTCGCCAGGACCTGCGAGACCGCGCCGGGCGTGCCGAAGGCCCGCATGCCGGTCTTCCCGGAGCGCACGATGGCGCGGCCGGCGCTGCGGTAGGCCGGCCGCCACTCCTCCACCTGCTGTTTGACGACCTCGTCCAGGTCGAAGGGGACCGCGGAGCCGGTCCGCGGGTCCCGCGAGTTCGTCAGGAGCCGCTCGACCACGTCCGTGAGCCGCTCCACCTGGGTCAGGGCGATGCTCGCCTCCTCGCGCACGGTCTCCAGGTCGTCGGTGACGGCGATCTCCTCCAGCCGCATCGACAGGGCCGTGAGGGGGGTGCGCAGCTGGTGCGAGGCGTCGGCGGCCAGGCGCCGCTCGGCCGTGAGCATGCGGGCGATCCGCTCGGCGCTGGAGTCCAGCACGTCCGCGACCCGGTCCAGCTCGGGGACCCCGTAGCGGCGGTGGCGGGGCCGCGGGTCGCCGGAGCCGAGCCGCTCGGCGGTCTCGGCGAGGTCGGTGAGCGGGGAGGCCAGCTTGTTGGCCTGGCGCACGGCGAGCAGGACGGCCGCGACGACGGCGAGCAGCGCCACCGCACCGACCACGGCCAGGGTCCGCCCGACCTCCCGGGTCACCGTGGAGCGGGACTCCTCGACGACCACGAGCTCGCCCTGCTCGCCCTTGGCGGTGCCCCGGATCACGCTGTCGGGGATCTTCTCCCCGACCTCCACGGGCGGCTGCCCGGGGATGGTGATCCGGGCGAACCGGCCGACGTCGAGCTGCTCGGCGAGCGCCTCGGAGTCGACCGGTTTGTGCTCCAGGACGTTGGACTCGACGATGCCGACCAAGCGCAGCGCCTCGGACTCGATGCGGTCCTGGGCGCTGCTGGTGATGGTACGGGTCTCCACGATGACGAGGGAGACGCCGAACACGGCGATGACGACGAGCACCACGGCGAGCGTGGAGTTGATCAGGCGGCGGCGCATGGCGGGAGTTGCTGCTCAGCTCTTCTCGAAGCGGAAGCCGACGCCGCGGACGGTGGCGATGTAGCGCGGGTTGGCGGCGTCGTCGCCCAACTTCTTGCGCAGCCAGGAGATGTGCATGTCGAGCGTCTTGGTGGAGGACCACCAGGTGGTGTCCCACACCTCGCGCATCAGCTGGTCGCGGGTGACGACGCGGCCGGCGTCGCGGACCAGGACCCGCAGCAGGTCGAACTCCTTGGCCGTGAGCTGGAGCTCCTCCTCGCCCATCCAGGCGCGGTGCGACTCGACGTCGATCCGCACGCCGTGGGTGGCGGGGGCCTGGGTGGCCTCGTTGGCGCCGCGCCGCAGCAGGGCGCGGACGCGGGCCAGCAGTTCGGCGAGGCGGAAGGGCTTGGTCACGTAGTCGTCGGCGCCGGCGTCGAGGCCGACCACGGTGTCGACCTCGTCCGCACGGGCGGTGAGCACGAGGATGGGGAAGCCGTGGCCCTCGGCGCGCAGCCGGCGGGCGACCTCGAGGCCGTCCATGCCCGGCAGGCCCAGATCCAGGACGACGAGATCGACGCCGCCCTGCAGTCCCGCGTCCAGGGCGGTCGGGCCGTCCTCCCGGACCTCGACCTCGTACCCTTCCCGGCGCAGTGCGCGGGCCAGTGGTTCCGAGATGGATGCGTCGTCCTCGGCGAGCAGTACACGCGTCATGTGGGTGATGGTAGTCCGCGGCGGCGATGCGCAGGGGCATGCCGGCGCACCCCTGCCTATCTGGTCTTATGCCCGAACGGTGCCTTCGAAAGTGTCGAAACGGTTCCCGGATGGCCTGTGATCCATCTCTCAAGTCCTTTCATATGCTCCACGGTGGTGTCGTATGGTGGCGAGACGCCTGATGCACTACCTCCGAGACCTTTTGGCCGAAATCCGAGCCGAAGGTCTCAATTCTGTCCGGATCGATCTAGGGGTCTTGACGACTCGCCCGATCGACCTCGGTGACAGTGAATGACCTATGGGCCGGGCCCCCGCTCGCGAAGACGCGTGCCGGGGCGTGGATCCCGGTTACGGACCTTCCTTCGTTCGCACGCGTGCGGCGAGACCCCGGGGCGTGGGGTGGGAGCCCGTCGCCGGTGCCGGCCACCCCCCACCGGGCGCTGATCAGCTCACGAAGCGGAGCGTCCCGATCAAGCAAGGAACGACCATGGCTTCCAGCCTGACGAAGGACTCGGCGGCTCAGTCCGCCGAGAAGACCTTCTTCGGCCACCCCCGTGGCCTGGCCACTCTCTTCATGACCGAGATGTGGGAGCGCTTCTCCTACTACGGCATGCGTGCACTTCTCGTGTACTACCTGGTCTCGGGCGGCGCCGACGCCGCGACGGGCAGCCAGGGCGGCGGTCTGGCCATGACCGCGGCCACGACCACGGCCATCTACTCCGTCTACGTCTCCATGGTCTACCTGATGGCCATGCCGGGCGGATGGTTCGGTGACCGCGTCTGGGGCGCCCGCAAGACGGTCACCATCGCCGGTTTCGTGATCATGACTGGTCACCTGTCGCTGGCGCTGCCCGGCAAGGCGATGTTCTTCGTCGGTCTGATCCTGGTCGCGGTGGGCTCCGGTCTGCTGAAGGCCAACATCTCCACGATGGTCGGCCACCTCTACAACGGTCCCGAGGACCCGCGCCGCGACGGTGGCTTCACGCTCTTCTACGTCGGCATCAACCTCGGTGCCTTCGTCGCCCCGCTCGTCGTCGGCACGGTCGGCAAGGAGCACAACTGGCACCTGGGCTTCGCCCTCGCCGCCGTCGGCATGGCCCTGGGTCTGACCCAGTTCCTGATCGGCACCAAGCACCTCAGCCCGAAGAGCAGCCTGGTCCCGAACCCGCTGTCGGCGGAGGAGCGCAAGGCCGTCCTCACCAAGGTGGTCCTCGGTGCCGCGGCCATCGCCGTCTTCTACGGCGCCGTCGTCGCCCTGGGCGCCTACACGCTGAACTGGGCCCTGGTTCCGCTGACGCTGGCGGGCCTGCTCATCCCGATCGCCGTGCTGGTCCGCATCAAGCGCGACAAGGACCTGTCGGGTACCGAGCAGTCGAAGATGACGGCCTACATCTGGTTCTTCATCGCCGCCGCCGTCTTCTGGATGATCTACGACCAGGGTGGCTCCACGCTGTCGCTGTTCGCGGACGACAAGACCGCCGGCACCGTCCTCGGCTTCGACTTCTCGGCCACCTGGTACCAGTCGCTGAACCCGCTGTTCGTGATGGCCCTGGCCCCGGTCTTCGCCTGGCTGTGGGTGTGGCTGTCCCGCAGGAACAAGGAGCCGAACACCATCGTGAAGTTCGCGATGGGCCTGGTCCTGATCGGTGCCTCGTTCTTCGTCTTCATCGTCCCGATGGGCATGGCGACGGGCGACACCAAGGTCTCCCCGATGTGGCTCGTCTCGATCTACATGATCCAGACCATCGGTGAGCTGTGCGTCTCCCCGGTCGGCCTCTCCGTCACGACGAAGATGGCCCCGCAGAAGTACGCCTCCCAGATGATGGGCGTCTGGTTCCTCGCCGTCACCGCCGGTGACTGCGCCACCAGCCTCCTGTCCATCGCCGGTGTCGACCTCAACGGCACCTGGGTGATCGGCTTCCAGGCCGCCGCCGCGGCCCTGGCCGGCTTCGCGGTGTACGCGTACCGCAAGAAGGTGCAGGCCCTCATGGGCGACGTGCACTGACGCACCCCGCTTCGCGACGGCGGCCCGGCACACCTCCTGGTGTGCCGGGCCGCCGTCGTCGTACGGGCATGCGGGCGTACGGGCGTACGGCCTAGCGGACGCCGTTGCCGCCGCGCAGGCGGCGCCAGGGGGTGAAGGTGAAGACCGCGGCGCCGAGGAGGATCACCGTGCCCGCGACGAGGGCGAGGGCCGTCAGGCCGCCCTCGTCCGCGGCGCCCGTCTCGGCGAGGCCGCCTGCGGCGGATCCGGCCGAGCCGCCGGTGGTGGTGGGCGAGCCGGAGCCGCCCGGCTGGGCGGTGGTGTCCAGCTCCAGGGAGACGCCGCTGCTGACCGCCTTGCACGGCACGTTGATCGGTGTGGATCCGGGGGCCATCGTGACGTCGATGGTCAGCTGGTCCGGGCTCAGCGTCACCTTGCCGGTCTTGCCGGGGGTGTAGGTGCCGGTCATGTCGCTCAGGCTGACCGGGGCCTTGTCCGGGATGGGCTCGGCGTTGGCCGGGCCGGTGACCTTGACGGTGCCGCTGTCGGCGCCGCCGAGCTTGATGTTCATCGAGGGTTTGAGGGCACCGGCCGGGAGAGCCATGGGGCTGGCCATGGCGCCCTTGGCGGTCTTGACGGTCAGGTCGTAGGCGCCGCCGTTCTTCTTGGCGTTGATCGTCACCGGGGTCTTGATCCCGTTCGGGACCACCGCCCCGCAGTCGAAGGAGACCTCGACGGGCTTGCCCGGGAAGTCGGTCTGGCCGCCGGTACCGCCGGTGCCTCCGGTGCCTCCCGTGGTCGAGCCGCCGGTGGTGCTGCCACCCCCGGTCGTCGAGCCGCCCGTGGTGGCGCCGCCCGTCGTCGAGCCGCCCGTGGTGCCGCCGCCCTCGGTGACCTTGATCGTCGCGGCCACGCCGGCCGCCTCCTTGGGCGAGCAGTGCGTGACGAACCCGCTGAAGTCCACGTCGTACTTGCCGGGGGTGATCGTCACGTCCCCCGCCTTGGTCAGCTTGACCTTCCCCTTCATGTCGGACATGACCATGGGGGCCTTCTTCGGGATGGGCGGGTTCTTCCGCTCCCCCTCCAGCTTGACCTCCGAGCCGAGCGCGCCGCCGAGCTTCACCCAGCCGGTCGGCTTGACGGTGTCCTTGCCCAGGTCCATCAGGTCGGTGTTGTTCGAGGCGGGTTTGACGGTCTTCCAGACCACCTCCACCTCGTCGCCGACCTTGGCGGTGGCGGGCGCGGTGATCGACACCGTGGTCGTGCCCTGTACGGGGCCGCCGCCGCCCGCCGGCGGAATGCACTCCACCTTGTAGGAGACCTCGGCCGCCCGGGCCGGGCCCGCCACCAGCAGGATGCCCGCGCTGCCGAGCAGCAGCGCGGCCGCGGCCGCACTCACCCTCCGTTGGGTCTTCACACGTGTCCCTTCGTCGTCGGACTGCTCTCAGACGGTGCGGACGCCTGGGGCGATGTGAACCACGGCAGGACCGCCGTGGTGGTCTGCGAGGGCCCGGCCGGGACCTCGTCCTCCTGCGCCGGACCCCGGTGGCGGCCCCGGTCCGGGGCGGCCCGCGGCCGGACCCGGTCGACGACGGCCATGCCGGCCCGGAACAGCCCGGCGGGGACCACCAGCAGGAGCAGGCCCCAGAAGACGAGCACCCCGTACGGGCGGTCCACGCCCCAGGGCTGGGTGGCCACGACCGTGTCGCCGTACTTGAGGGAGACCGTGTAGTCCCCGTGGGCGCCGGCGGTGAGGCCGACGCCGAGCCGGACCTCCGCCTTGCCGCCGGGCGGGATGGTGCCCTTCCACCGGACCTCGTCCCACAGCGGGGCGAACACCCCGTGTGCGGTGCCGAGCTGGAAGACGGGGTCCTTCACCGGGGCGGTGCCGAGATTGCCGACCGTGACGGTGAAGGTGCGGTGGGCCGGGGCGCCGAACCAGGTCAGGATGCCGTCCCCACCGGTCAGGCGGGCCCCGCTGAGCAGGGCCAGGCGCGGCGCACCGGACTCGGCGGGCAGCTCGGCCACCGGATGGTCGGTGATCTTCAACGGGGTGGCGACGGTGGACTGGTCGCCGTTGACGGAGGTGGCGTTCACGATGCAGGGGCAGGGTTTGGGCGGGGCCACCACGGCGAGCCGGCCCGAGAAGTGCCCGTCGTCGCCGACCGAGACGGCGGCGCCGTCGGCGTTGGCGCAGCTGTTGGTGCCGCCGATCATGTTCTGTCCGCAGACCAGCAGCATGACGAGGGTCTTGGGGCGCCAGCCGGTGCCGGTGACGGTGAGCTCGGTGCCCTTCGCGGCCTCCTGCAGCGAGAGGGCCACGGCGGGCTTGCCCTCGTCGGCGGAGGCCGGGGCCGCGGCCGGGGCGGCGCCCGCTGCCGGGCCCAGCGCGAGGGCGCCCAGCACCAGCCCGGCCGCGACGAGGGCCCTGAGCTTGCCGATCACGTGGATGCTCCCGTCAGCTCGTGGTCGGTTGCCCGGTCGTCCGCGGGCGCGGGCGGCGCCGGCGGTACGGGGGCGGCCGGAGCCCCGTCCGGCGGCGGGCCGGGGCGCTGCCGCCGCCTGCGTACGAGCCCCCGCGCGGCCGCGGCGAGCCCGCCGAGGGCGAGCAGGCCGGCGCCGGCGGCGGCCCCGGCCCACCGGGGCAGGAGCCATGCGGAGGCGGTGGCGGTGGCCGGGGCGGCGCCGGGCGCGGTGGCGGTGAGGGTCAGGTCGACGCGGCCGAGGGCGGGGGCGCCCGGCCAGGGCTCGGTCAGCCGGACCCGCTGGCCGGGCAGCAGCTCCACCGGCAGGGGGTGGGCGGCGCGGCCGGGGACCCGGCCGAACGGGCCCTCCGCGCGCAGGGCGAGCCCGGGGGCCAGGGCCACGTTGCCGCGGTTGACCAGGGTGTACGCGATCTCGGTGCGGGCCCCCGTACCGCGTACGGAGACGTCCTCGACGGTCAGCGCGGCCAGCGTCGGGCCGCCGACGCGCAGGTCGACCCGTACGCCCAGCTCGCGGCCGGCCTCGGCGGCGACCACGGCGGCCGGGTGGTCCCCGGGCGCGGCCCCGGGCGGGACGGTGACCGTGAACGGGACGACCGCGCGGCTGCGCGGCGGGACGCGGACGGTGGTGGCGGCGCCGAAGCTGATCCAGGACCCGGCGCCGGTGGAGCCCGCGGCGGGGCGCACGGCGAAGGCCCCGCCGGGCGTGTTGTAGGCGTCGGCGCCGCGGAGGGTGACGGTGCGCTCCCGGTCGGAGGGGTTGGCCAGGGCGAGCCGGTCCTCCAGGACGGTCCCGGCGGGGCCGGCGAGGTAGAAGGAGGGGCGGGCGGCGGCTGCGGCGGCGCCCGCGGCGGGCTCGGCGGTCCAGGCGGGCCCGTCGTCGGCGGCGGCGCGGGGCGCGGCGGCGAGCAGGAGCAGGGCCGGCAGCGCGAGCAGGGCGAGCAGGGCGAGCCGGCGGGCGTCAGCGGTGGGGCGGGCGGGGCGGGGGTGGAGCGCGGGCATGGCCGGGGCTCCGTTCAGGTGCGGGCCTGGCGGCTGCGCCGGGTGAGCCAAAGCACGCCGGCGGCGCCGGTCAGCAGCACGGTGCCGCCGAGGGTGCCGAGCGCGAGGGCGGAGTCGGCGGGGCCGGTCTGCGGGAGGGTGTCGCCGCCCGCGGGGCTCCCGGCGGGGGCGCCGGCGGCGGCGGTGACGTCCAGTTCCAGGGAGGGCTTGGGGTTGTTGCCCGGGGTGCAGGTGGTGGTGGTCCCCATGGCCTTGATGGTGAGGACGCCCGCGGTGAAGGTGACCTTGCCGCTCTTCTTCGGGGTGTAGGTGCCCGACAGGTCGCTGATCTTGATGGGGGTGTTGGCGGGGGCGGCCTCGGCGTTGGGCGGGCCCGAGACGGGGACCGTGGTCTTCTCCGCGCCGTCCACCGCGATGACCGCGCTGGGGTTCATCGCGCCCTTGCCGAGCTCGATGGGGCTGGAGGACACGCCCTTCTGGAAGGACATCGTCAGCTTGTAGCCGTCGCCCTCCTTGACGGACTTGATGTCGATCGGCGAGACAGCCGACTTGTCGCCGATGGGCGTCTTGCAGTCGTAGGCGACGTCGACGACGTCGGCACGGGCCGCGGGGGCGGCGAGCAGCAGCGCCGGTCCGGCCAGCGCAGAGGCCGCCAGCGCGAGTGCGGTGGAGCGTTTCCGGTTGGACACCTTCGTCTTCCCCTCGGGCCACAAGTTACTGACGACACATCAGATCGGTGGCTCAAGGTACGCCCGGGGCCCTGCAAGGGGAAGACAAAGGCGTGCGCGGGATCGGGGGCGGGATCCGGGCCCCCGATCCCCGGGTTCCGCGGCTCAGGCGGCGCGTACGCCCCGCTGCCAGACCGCCGACACCAGCGGGACGCCCGGCCGGTAGGCCAGGTGCACGTGGCTGGGGGCGTCCAGCAGGGCGAGGTCGGCGCGGGCGCCGACGGTCAGCACGCCGATGTCGCTGCGGCGCAGCGCGCGGGCGCCGCCGGCGGTGGCCGACCAGAGGGCCTCGTCGGGCGTCATGCCCATGTCCCGGACCGCGAGGGCGATGCAGAACGGCATGGAACTGGTGTACGAGGAGCCCGGGTTGCAGTCGGTGGACAGCGCGACGGTCGCCCCCGCGTCCAGCAGGCGGCGCGCGTCGGGCCACTGGGCTCGGGTGGAGAACTCGGCGCCCGGCAGGAGCGTGGCGACGGTGGTGCCGGCGGCCTGGGCCAGGGCGTCGACGTCGGCGTCGGTGAGGTGGGTGCAGTGGTCGGCGGAGGCCGCGCCGAGCTCCACGGCGAGCTGCACGCCGGGGCCGTGGGACAGCTGGTTGGCGTGGACGCGCGGGATCAGGCCGGCGGCGGCGCCGGCGGTCAGGATGGCGCGGGCCTGGTCGCCGTCGAAGGCGCCTTTCTCGCAGAAGACGTCCACCCAGCGGGCGTACGGGGCGCAGGCGGTCAGCATCTCGCCGGTGACGAGGTCGACATAGCCGGCCGGGTCCTCGGCGTAGTCCGGGGAGACGATGTGCGCGCCGAGGTAGGTGACCTCCTCGGTGTGCGCGGAGGCGATGCGCAGGGCGCGGGCCTCGTCGGCGACGGTGAGGCCGTAGCCGGACTTGGTCTCGAAGGTGGTGGTGCCCTGGCGGCGGGCCTCGTCGAGGTGGCGGACCAGGTTGGCCTCCAGCTCGGCGTCGGAGGCGGCGCGGGTGGCGGCGACGGTGGTGCGGATGCCGCCGGCGGAGTAGCTGCGGCCGGACATGCGGGCGTTGAACTCGGCGGTGCGGTCGCCGGCGAAGACGAGGTGGGAGTGGGAGTCGACGAAGCCGGGGATCACGGCTCGGCCCTTGGCGTCGAAGACGCCGTCCGCGGCGGGGGCGGTGGCGGCCGGGCCGACCCAGGCGACGGTGTCGTCCTCCAGGACGACGGCGGCGTCCTGGAGCAGGCCGAGGGGGCTGCCGTTGCCCTGGGCGGGGTCGTTGGTGACGAGGCTGCCGATGTTCGTGATGAGGGTGGTGGTCATGGTTCCTCTCGGTGTTCCGTTCCCCACCCCGCCCCTTCCCAAAACCGGGTCCTGCGGCCCCGGGCCCCGCTCGCCTCAATCGCCGGCGGGGCTCAAAGATCGGGGCTCCGCCCCGGACCCCGCGCCTCAAACGCCG
>NZ_JBEYXK010000145.1:0-13389 GCF_040645035.1 Streptomyces sp. NPDC046876
CGGCCCCGTTCCGGGCGCTTCGCGCCCGGTGCGCTCAAACGCCGCGCGGGCTGGAGTTGCCGCGCAGCGGCAAAATCCAGCCCCGCCGGCGTTTGAGGCGCGGGGTTCGGGGCGGAGCCCCGACACGACGGCGCGGGTCGGCTTCACCGGGCCCGGCTCAGCGCAGCGTCCTGGCAGGGTGGGGGAGTGGATCAGCTCGCCCTGCTGTTCGTGCTGCTGCTCGGTGCGGTCGTCAGCGTGCCGCTCGGGGACCGGCTCCGGCTGCCCGCGCCCGTCCTGATGACCATGGCCGGCGCCGCCCTCGCCCTCGTGCCCGCGGTGCCGAACGTCGACGTCCCGCCCGAGTACATCCTGCCGCTGGTGCTGCCGCCGCTGCTCTACGCCTCCGCGCAACGCACCTCCTGGCGACAGTTCGCCGCCAACGTCCGGCCCATCCTGCTCCTCGCCGTGGCCCTCGTCTTCGTCACCACGGCCGCCGTCGGCGCCGTCGCGCACGCCGTCGTGCCCGGGCTGCCGGTGGCCGCGGCCCTGGCGCTCGGCGCGCTGGTGGCCCCGCCCGACCCGGTCGCGGCCACGGCCGTCGCCGGTTCGCTCGGGCTGCCCCGCCGCATGGTGTCGATCCTGGAGGGCGAGGGCCTGTTCAACGACGTCACCGCGATCGTGCTCTACCACGTGGCCGTCGCCGCCACCGTCAGCGGCTCCTTCTCCTGGCCCGACGCCCTCGGCGAGTTCGTCCTGTCCGCCGTGGTCGCGCTCGCCGTCGGCGTCGGCCTCGGCTGGGCCGCCAACGCGCTCATGGGCCGGCTCGGCGACGCCACCCTCCAGATCGGGCTGACCCTGCTCGTGCCGTTCGTCTCGTACGTGGTCGCCGAGGAGCTCCACGGCTCGGGCGTGCTCGCCGTGCTCACCACCGCCCTGTTCCTCGCCGAGTACGCCACCGACGCCGACGACGTGCTCGGCCGGCTGGCCGGGCACACCTTCTGGGAGGTCGTGGACGTCCTGGTCACCGGCGTGGCCTTCGGCCTGATCGGGCTCGAACTGCACAACGTGTTCGGTGTCGCGCGCGGCCGCGAGGCGGAGATGGCCGGCTGGGCGGCCGCCGTGGTGGCCGTCGTCGTCGGCGTCCGCCTGCTGTGGCTGCTGCCCGCCGGCTGGCTCGCCCAGCGGCTCCACTCCCGGCGCGACTACGACGAGGAGATCCCGCTGTCCTGGCGCGAGAGCGTGGTGATGTGGTGGGCCGGGATGCGCGGGGTGGCCTCGGTCGCGCTGGCGCTGGCCATCCCGCTCAAGGTGGACGGGGGCGGGCCCTTCCCGGCACGGGACGAGATCATCTTCATCGCCTTCGCCGTGATCATGGCGACGCTGGTCTGCCAGGGCCTGACCCTGCCCTGGCTGGTGCGCCGGCTGGGCGTGGAGCCCGACACCGACGCCGAGCAGGAGATGGAGCGCCTGCTCGCGGTGCGCGCAGCCAAGGCCGCGAAGCGGCGGCTGAAGGAGATCGAGGAGGTGGAGGAGCTGCCGGAGGACCTGATGGAGCTGCTCTACCGGCGGGCGTACGACGTGGGGGCCCGCATCAGCCCCGAGATGGTGGACGAGGAGCGGCGCGAGGCGTACGCGCAGCGGGTCCGGCGCCTGCGCGACATCCAGCGGATCCAGAAGGAGATGATGTCCGCGGCCCGCCACGAGGTGCTGGCCGCGCGCAGCGAGCCGGGCGCCGACCCGGAGATCGTGGACCGGGTGCTGCGGCACCTGGACGTCCGCAGCCTGCGGACCCCCTGACGCGCGCCCTCAGAGTCCCGCCGCCGGACCCGGAGCCGGACCCGCCGGCGGGGGAGCGGCCGGGGACGTCGCGATGCGGGGCAGCGCGTACGGGTGGTGGGCCACCAGCCAGGCGAGCAGGCGCTCGCGGACCGCGCAGCGCACCGTCCAGATGTCGGAGCCGTCCTTGGCGGTGACCACCGCCCGGACCTCGATGGTGTGCGGGGTGGTGTCCGTCACGGCCAGACCGGCGGTGCGGCCGTCCCAGGCGGGCACGTCGTCCAGGATCCGCTGGAGCTGCTCGCGCATGAGCTCCAGCGGGGCGCTGTGGTCCAGGTGCCAGTAGACGGTGCCGGTCATCTGCGCGCCGCCGCGCGACCAGTTCTCGTACGGCTTGGACGTGAAATACGACACAGGCATCGTGATCCGGCGCTCGTCCCAGGTGCGGACCACCAGGAAGGTCAGCGTGATCTCCTCGACCGTGCCCCACTCGCCGTCCACGACCACGGTGTCGCCGATGCGGACGGTGTCGCCGAAGGCGATCTGCAGGCCGGCGAAGAGGTTGCCGAGCGTGGACTGGGCGGCGATGCCGGCGACGATGCCGATGAGGCCGGCCGAGGCCAGCATCGAGGCGCCGACGGCCCGCATCTCCGGGAAGGTCAGCAGCATCGCCGCCACCGAGACCACCACGACCACCGCCGTGACCACCCGGTGGATCAGCGTGATCTGGGTACGGACCCGGCGCACCCGGGCCTCGTCGGCGGTCCGGTCGGCGAAGCGGGCGTACGCGGAGTCCACGACGGCGGTCGCGATGCGCACCAGCAGCCAGGCCGCCGAGGCGATCAGGACGAGGACCAGGCCGCGGCCCACGGCGGTGGTGTGCTCGGGCAGGATCCGGGCCTGCCGGTAGGAGCCGCGCAGCAGCAGCGCGCACAGGAGCACCTGGAAGGGCAGGCGGCAGCGGCGCAGCAGGCCCCACAGCGGTGTCTCGCCGTGCCGGGCGTCCGCGCGGATCAGCAGCAGGTCCACCAGCCACCCGGCGACGACGGTGACGACCAGCGCGCCGGCGGCCACGGTGAACGGGCGCAGAACGGAGTCCGAGTCCATGGAGTTGAACGTAACCGGAACGCGCGCCCGGAAACTGGCACGATGGGGTGCATGAACATCGTGCTTTTCCATTCGACGTACGGGCTGCGGCCCGCGGTGCACGCGGCGGCCGACCGGCTGCGCGCGGCCGGGCACCGGGTGCAGGTGCCCGATCTGTTCGAGGGCCGCACCTTCGACACGGTCGAGGAGGGCATGGAGTACCGGGACGAGCTCGGCCGCGACGAGCTGCTCAAGCGCGCGGTGCTGGCCGCCGCCCCCCACTCCGACGAGGGGCTGGTCTACGCGGGCTTCTCCTTCGGCGGTTCCCTGGCCCAGCACCTGGCGCTGGCCGACGAGAAGGCGCGCGGGCTGCTGCTCCTGCACGGCACGGCGGACCTGGAGGAGGACGCGGCGGTCGACGACCTGCCGGTGCAGCTGCACGTCGCGGACCCGGATCCGTTCGAGTCGCACGACTGGCTGACGGCCTGGTACCTGCGGATGCAGCGGGCGGGCGCGGACGTGGAGGTGCATCGCTACCCGGGGGCCGGGCACCTGTTCACGGATCCGGAGCTCGAGGACTACGACGCGGAGGCCGCCGAGCAGACCTGGAAGGCGGCGCTCGCCTTCCTCGACAGCCTGTAGGCCGGGCGTCGCGGCGGCGTCGCGTCGGCCTCGGCGGGGGCCGGCGCGGATGCACCGGGGGCAGGGCACGTTGCGTGCCCTGCCCCTCATCTCATGGTGCCGTCAAGGCTGCCGCGGCCGTGATCAGGCGCGGTACGCGGTCCACATGCTCTTCATGCGGGAGACCTGACCCGCGGTGAACTGGTACATGCACGAGTCGTACGTGTAGTCCATGAAGTTGTGGATCGGGTCGACGCCCGCCTTGGTGGTGCAGGAGTCACGGCCGGTCGGGCACTCGAAGGCCGCGCTCTTCTCGGCCGGGGTGTCGGCGACGGAGTCGCCGCTGCCCGAGCAGCCGCCCTGGAAGGTGTGGTAGAGGCCCATCCAGTGGCCGACCTCGTGGGTGGCGGTGTCGCCCTCGTTGTAGTTGGCGGAGGAGCCGCCGGGCAGCGAGGAGTTGAGAATGACCACGCCGTCCATGTTCGGGGCGGAGGCGTAGGAGCTCGGGAAGGTGGCCCAGCCGAGCAGGCCGCCGCCGAGGTCGGCGGTGTAGAGGTTCAGCGCGTTCTTGCCGCCCTTGCGCAGCGCGGTCTTCATGTCCTTCTCGGCCTGGGTGCCGTCGGAGACCGTGTACCAGCTGGCGTTGTCGGTGTAGTCGGTTCCGGCCAGGGAGAACTGGAAGCCGGAGTCGACGTTGCCGGTGCCCTTGCCGCTGTAGGCGGCGTTGAGGACGGCGATCTGGTTGTTGATGTCGGTCGACGTCAGCTGGCCCTGCGAGCCGTTGGTGATGACGTGGACGTAGACCGGGATGGTGGTCGCGGCGGTGACCTCGGCGGCGCGCATCTGGCGCTGCGGGCCGACCTGGGCGAGCTTCTTGGCCAGGTCGGCGTCCATGGCCTTGACCTGGGAGTCCGTCACCTCGTTGGGCTCGGCGGCGTGCGCGGCCTTGGGCTTGGCGACGCGGGCGTTGGCGGCGGCGGCCGGCGCGTCGGCACAGGACTCGGCACCGGTCTTGGCCGCGGCCACGGTGGTGGGGGCGGTGAGCGGGGCGAACGCCAGGGTACCGGCCAGGACGGCCGTGCCCATGAGGCGGCGGCGGAGCTTGGGGGATATGCGGGCAGCAGCGCGCACGTTGACTCCTCGCGAAGCGTGGTGGGGGGTGAGGGATTTCCTCACGCTGGCGCGAAGCTTATGTGTCCATGTCATGCATGCCGCAAGACCTTGGAGTAAAAGATTTGTTGCTTCTGGGTTTCACGGGGCCCCTGGTCTGCACCAGGAGCCCCGTGTCACAAGAGAATTGACGGTTCGTCAGGCTTCCGGCAGGAAGCTCAGTGGACCGGGTCCCAGCTCCGCTCCACCTTCTGCGTACCGGTCAGCGTGCGGTACGAACGGGCCCAGGACGACGTGGCGTCCTGCTTCCGCTTGTCGGAGACGACGTAGTAGTCCATCTGCGAGCGCTCGGCCGTCACGTCCAGCACGCCGTAGCCGTGCGAGTCCATGTCCAGCCACTTCGCATGCCAGTTGGCGGAGCGGATGGCGGCTTCAGCGGCCAGTGAGAGGGTGTGCGCCGGCACGTGCAGCAGGTCGTCGATGTTGTCCGAGGTCACCGAGGTCACCACGAACTCCGTCGCGGCCGTCCCCGACCCCGGGTACGTCGCCATGTTCACCGGGACCTCGTTGGCCCAGGCCATGTGGATGTCGCCCGTCAGGAACACCGTGTTCTTGATGTTCCGGTCCTTCAGGTGGCCCAGCAGCTCCTTGCGGTCGTCGGTGTACCCGTCCCACTGGTCCGTGCTGATCGCGATGCCGCCCTCGGGCAGGCCGAGGAGCTTGGCGAGCGGCGCCAGCAGGTGCGCCGGCAGCGAGCCGAAGGCGACCGGGGAGATCATCACCGAGGTGCCGACCAGCTTCCAGGTCGCGTTCGAGCTCGCGAGGCCCGCCTTCAGCCAGTCCAGCTGGGCGCGGCCGGTGATGGTGCGCTCAGGGTCGTCCACCCCGCCGCTGCCTATCTTGACCTGCTGGGAGCGGAAGCTGCGCAGGTCCAGCAGGTGCAGGTCGGCGAGGGTGCCGAAGCGCAGCCGCCGGTAGACGGTGCCGGCGGTGGAGGGGCGGACCGGCATCCACTCGAAGTACGCCTGCTTGGCGGCGGCCGCGCGGACCGCCCAGTCGCCCTCGGTGCCCGGCGTGTGGTTCTCAGCGCCGCCCGACCAGGCGTCGTTGGCGAACTCGTGGTCGTCCCAGATGGCGACGATCGGGTGCGCGGCGTGCAGCGCCTGGAGGTCGCCGTCCGTCTTGTACTTCCCGTGCCGGGTGCGGTAGTCGGCGAGGGTGGTGATCTCGTGCTTCGGCTCGTGCGGGCGCACGACGTACTTCGCCTCGGGGTAGCCGCCGCTCTGGTACTCGTAGATGTAGTCGCCCAGGTGCAGCACGGCGTGCAGGTCGCTGCGCGCGGCGAGGTGCCGGTAGGGGGAGAAGTAGCCCGACTCCCAGTTGGCGCAGGAGACCACGCCGAAGCGGACCCCGGGGGTCGTCGCGTCGTGGCCGGGAGCGGTCAGCGTCCGCCCGACCGGGGAGACGGTGCGGTCGGCGGTGAACCGGTAGAAGTACGGCGTCTGCGGCTTCAGTCCCCGTACGTCGGCCTTGACGGTGTGGTCGGCGGAGGCGCTCGCCGTGACCGTGCCGCTCGCGACGATCCGGGAGAAGCCCTTGTCCTCGGCCACTTCCCAGCCGACCCGGACGTCCGGGCCGGCGGCCGAGCCGGGAACGGCCTCGGGGGTCGGGGTGATGCGGGTCCACAGCAGGATGCCGTCGGGCAGCGGGTCTCCGGAGGCGACGCCGTGCAGGAAGGCGGGTCCGTTGTCCGCCGCGGAGGCGGTGGAGGTACCCAGGGCGGCCGCCGCGAAGGGCGTGAGGGCCGCGGTGGCCGCAGCGGCCTTGACGACCGTGCGGCGGCGGGGAGTTGCCGCGGTGTGGGAGGTGAGTTGACTGGTCACGGGCGATGATATTACTGACGGGTATAACTGCTGGTACAGCCCCGTGCAAGCAACAGGCGGGCGAACTTTGGGAGTTCGCCCGCCTGTCGGGAGTGGAGGTGCGGTCGGCCCGCTGCAGACCCGTCAGCCTGCTCCGGAACCGGTCAGCCCGCGAGGGCCTTGTCGACCGAGGCCGTGAAGGACTCCGGCGTCATCTTCTCGATCTCGATCTGCTTGCCGTCCATCTTCAGCGCCGGGGTGCCCTTGACGCCCGCCTTGTCGAAGAGCTTCGACATCTCGACCGCCCAGCGGTTGTACGTGCCGTCCTCGACGGCCTTCTTGAACTCGGCGTTGCCCTTGAGGGCCGGCACCTGGTCGGCGACCTTCAGCAGGTAGTCGTCCTTGCTGAACTTGTCGTCGCGCTCGTCCGGGTGGTTCTCCTTCGAGTACAGCGCCGCCTTGTACTCCAGGAACGCCTCGGGGCTGACGTTCAGGGCCGCGCCGAGCGCGCTGAGCGCGTTCTTCGAGCCGGTGCCGTGGAACGCGTTGTCCAGGAAGGTCGCGCCGACGAACTGCAGCTTGTACTTGCCGGCGTCGACGTCCTTCTTGAGCTGCGGGCCGACGGTCTGCTCGAACTGGGAGCAGACCGGGCAGCGCGCGTCCTCGTACAGCTCCAGGGTCTTCTTGGCGTCGGCCTTGCCGATGACGACGGTCGTGCCGTCCTCGCCGGTGGTGTTCTTCGGGGCGACGAGCTCGGCCTTGGCGGCCTTCTCCCACTCGCCGGGCTGGTTGTTCTGGACGACCAGGTAGCCGATCCCGCCGGCCAGGGCGAGGACGGCGACGACCGCGCCGGCCACGAGCACCTGGCGGCGCACCTTGTCCTTCTTGGCCTGCTTCTCGCGCTCGGCGCGCAGCCGGTCGCGGGCCGCCGCCTTGTTCGCCTGGCTGTTGCGTGAACTCATGGTGGATCTCCGTGGGGTGGTGTGACGTGGGAGACGTCAAAGGTCGAAAAAGAGGGGGACGTGCCGTACGGGTCAGGCGCACACGAGTGCGCCGCGCACGGGCGGCCCCCGGCGCCCCACGGAGTGGGCGGGGAAGCGGGTGCGGGCCCCCGGGCCCGCGGGGTCCGGCCGGCGCCCGCGCCCCCGCCGACGGGCGGCGGCCGGTGCGGCGGCCGAGGCGGCCGCCAGGGCCAGCGGCCGGAAGGCCAGGGCGGCCACCGCGCGCAGCAGCTGCCCCAGCGCCCGCTCGCCGTGGCGCAGCCAGGCCGCGGCCAGCAGCCCGACCGAGACGTGCGCGCCGAGCAGCAGCCAGGGCGTCCACGGCCCGGGCGCGGCGAGCAGGGCAGACGGGTCGGCGGCGGGGCCGGCCACCTCGGCCAGCGGCCCGCCCAGCGGGGCGCCGCCGCACAGCTCGTCCAGGCCGAGCGCGCGCAGCGGACCCGAGACGGGCCCGCCGGCCGGCCCGTAGCAGACGTGCTGGCCGGCGTTGAAGACGGTGTCGGCAGCCAGCTCCAGCGGCACCAGCAGGGCGGCGATGGGACCGAAGCCCCGCTCGCGGCCCGCCAGCGCGTACGCGATCAGGAAGACCGCGGCGAAGGCTCCGCCCACCAGCGACGGCGGCAGCGGCACCCGCGACATCAGGACGTGCGAGCCGGCCGAGAGCAGCACGACGAGCGCGCTGAACAGCGCGGCCCGCAGCCCTCTGGTCCCTGCCCCTGATATGTCCATCGGCGCGAGTGTGCCACGACTCCCTGTGAAACCGTGCCCCCGGGTTCCTCGGGGCCGGGTCCTACGGCCGGATCCGGCCGTTGCGGAAGAGGTCCACGAAGATCTGGTGGTCGGCGCGGGCCCGGGCCCCGTAGGCGTGCGCGAAGTCCACCAGGAGAGCGGCGAAGCCCTCCTCGTCGGCGGCGATCGCGGCGTCGATGGCGCGCTCCGTGGAGAACGGGACCAGGGTGTGCCCGCTGCCGGCCTCGTCGGCCGCGGCGTGCATGGTCGCGGTCGCCCGGCCCAGGTCGGCGACAACGGCCGCGATCTCCTCCGGTTCGTCCAGGTCCGACCAGTCCAGGTCCACCGCGTACGGGGAGACTTCCGCGACCAGCTGCCCGGCGCCGTCCAGCTCCGTCCAGCCCAGCCACGGGTCGGCGTGCGCCTGCAGCGCCCGCTGGGAGATCACCGTGCGGTGGCCCTCGTGCCGGAAGTACTCGCGCACCGCCCGGTCGGTGATGTGCCGGGACACGGCGGGGGTCTGGGCCTGCTTGAGGTAGATCACCACGTCGTTCTCGAGGGCGTCGCTGTGCCCCTCCAGCAGGATGTTGTACGAGGGCAGCCCGGCCGAGCCTATGCCGACGCCGCGGCGGCCGACCACGTCCTTGACCCGGTAGGAGTCCGGGCGCACCAGCGACTCGTCGGGCAGGGTCTCCAGGTACCCGTCGAAGGCGGCCAGCACCTTGTACCGGGTCGCCGCGTCCAGCTCGATGGAGCCGCCGCCGGAGGTGAAGCGGCGCTCGTGGTCGCGGATCTCGGTCATCGAGTCCAGCAGGGAGAAGCGGGTGCGGGCGCGGGCCGAGCGCAGGGCGTCCAGCAGCGGGCCCCGGGAGGTGTCCAGGGTGAAGGAGGGGGCCTCCGGCATGTCACCGGGCTTGGCGCCGCCGGAGGCCAGGACGTGGATCCGCTCCCGGTAGGCGGCCGCGTAGACCCGCACCAGCTCGCTGATCTGCTCGTCGGCGAGGGCCTTGGAGTAGCCGATGAGGGCGACGGAGGCGGCGAACCGCTTCAGGTCCCAGGTGAAGGGGCCCACGTACGCCTCGTCGAAGTCGTTGACGTTGAAGACGAGGCGGCCGTTGGAGTCCATGTACGTGCCGAAGTTCTCGGCGTGCAGGTCGCCGTGGATCCACACCCGGCCGGTCCGGTCGTCCAGGTAGGGGCCGCCGTGCCGCTCGCGCTCCAGGTCGGCGTAGAAGAGGCAGGCCGTGCCGCGGTAGAAGGCGAAGGCGGAGGCCGCCATCTTGCGGAATTTGACCTGGAAGGCCGCGGGGTCGGCGGCGAGGAGCTCACCGAAGGCGGTGTCGAACACGTCGAGTATCTGCTCGGCGCGCTGTTCGTTCGTCGTCTCGGGGACCGCCATGGCGGGGTGCCTCCTGGTGCACGTGCTGGTACGGGTTCCGACCGACTGGACGCGGGAGCGGACCCTCTGGTTCTGCAACGCCCGACCGTACCGTCCGGTACCCCGTACGTGTCACCCGTGGGACGTAGGATTCGAAGCTGCCCCCTCACGCCTCCCACCCGCCTCCAGGAGACCAGCGCCGTGGCCAAGACGCCGTTCACGCACCTGCACGTACACACCCAGTACTCCCTGCTGGACGGTGCTGCGCGGCTCAAGGACATGTTCGCCGCCTGCAATGAAATGGGCATGTCGCACATCGCCATGTCCGACCACGGAAACCTGCACGGCGCGTACGATTTCTTCCACTCGGCGCAGAAGGCCGGGATCACCCCGATCATCGGCATCGAGGCCTACGTCGCCCCCGAGTCCCGCCGCAACAAGCGGCGCATCCAGTGGGGCCAGCCGCACCAGAAGCGCGACGACGTCTCGGGTTCCGGCGGTTACACCCACAAGACGATCTGGGCGGCGAACAGCACCGGGCTCCACAACCTCTTCCGGCTGTCCTCCGACGCGTACGCCGAGGGCTGGCTGACCAAGTGGCCCCGTATGGACAAGGAGACCATCGCCCAGTGGTCGGAGGGCCTGATCGCCTCCACCGGCTGCCCCTCCGGCGAGGTGCAGACGCGACTGCGCCTCGGCCAGTTCGACGAGGCGATCAAGGCGGCCTCGGACTACAAGGACATCTTCGGCGAGGGCCGCTACTTCCTGGAGCTGATGGACCACGGCATCGAGATCGAGCGCCGGGTCCGTGACGGCCTGCTGGAGATCGGCAAGAAGCTCGGCATCCCGCCGCTGGTCACGAACGACTCCCACTACACCTACGCGCACGAGGCCGGCGCCCACGACGCCCTGCTGTGCATCCAGACCGGCAAGAACCTCTCCGACCCGGACCGCTTCAGGTTCGACGGCTCCGGCTACTACCTGAAGTCCACGGAGGAGATGTACGCCATCGACTCCTCGGACGCCTGGCAGGAGGGCTGCGCCAACACCCGGCTGGTGGCGGAGCAGGTCGATACCGAGGGCATGTTCAAGTTCCGCAACCTCATGCCGAAGTTCGACATCCCGGAGGGCTACACCGAGGTCACCTGGTTCCGCGAGGAGACCATGAGGGGGATGCACCGCCGCTTCCCGGGCGGCATCCCCGAGGACCGCATGAAGCAGGTCGAGTACGAGATGGACACGATCATCTCGATGGGCTTCCCGGGCTACTTCCTCGTGGTCGCCGACTTCATCATGTGGGCCAAGAACCAGGGCATCGCGGTCGGCCCCGGCCGAGGCTCCGCAGCCGGCTCGATCGTCGCCTACGCCCTCGGCATCACCGACCTCGACCCCATCCCGCACGGCCTGATCTTCGAGCGCTTCCTCAACCCCGAGCGCATCTCGATGCCCGACGTCGACATCGACTTCGACGAGCGCAGGCGCGTCGAGGTGATCAGGTACGTGACCGAGAAGTACGGCCAGGACAAGGTCGCCATGATCGGCACCTACGGCACCATCAAGGCCAAGAACGCGATCAAGGACTCCGCGCGCGTCCTCGGCTACCCGTACGCCATGGGCGACCGCCTCACCAAGGCCATGCCCGCCGACGTCCTCGGCAAGGGCATCCCGCTCTCCGGCATCCTCGACCCCTCGCACCCCCGCTACAGCGAGGCCGCCGAGATCCGCGGGATGTACGAGAACGAGCCCGACGTGAAGAAGGTCATCGACACCGCCCGCGGCGTCGAGGGCCTGGTCCGCCAGATGGGCGTGCACGCCGCCGGCGTGATCATGTCCAGCGAGAAGATCACCGACCACGTACCCGTCTGGGTGCGGCACACCGACGGCGTCACCATCACCCAGTGGGACTACCCGAGCTGCGAGTCGCTCGGCCTGCTGAAGATGGACTTCCTCGGCCTGCGCAACCTCACGATCATGGACGACGCCGTCAAGATGGTGAAGGCCAACAAGGGGATCGACATCGACCTCCTGGCCCTCCCGCTCGACGACCCCAAGACCTTCGAGCTGCTCCAGCGGGGCGACACCCTCGGCGTCTTCCAGTTCGACGGCGGCCCCATGCGCTCCCTGCTGCGCCTGATGAAGCCCGACAACTTCGAAGACATCTCCGCCGTGTCCGCGCTCTACCGCCCGGGCCCGATGGGCATGAACTCGCACACGAACTACGCCCTGCGCAAGAACAAGCAGCAGGAGATCACCCCGATCCACCCCGAGCTGGAGAAGCCGCTCGAAGAGGTGCTCGCGGTCACCTACGGCCTGATCGTCTATCAGGAGCAGGTGCAGAAGGCCGCCCAGATCATCGCCGGCTACTCGCTCGGCGAGGCCGACATCCTGCGCCGCGTCATGGGCAAGAAGAAGCCCGAGGAGCTCGCGAAGAACTTCACGATCTTCCAGGCAGGCGCCCGGAAAAACGGCTACTCCGACGAGGCCATCCAGGCCCTGTGGGACGTCCTGGTCCCCTTCGCCGGCTACGCCTTCAACAAGGCCCACTCGGCCGCGTACGGCCTGGTCTCCTACTGGACCGCCTACCTCAAGGCGAACTACCCCGCCGAGTACATGGCGGGCCTGCTCACCTCGGTCAAGGACGACAAGGACAAGTCCGCGATCTACCTGAACGAGTGCCGGCGCATGGGCATCAAGGTGCTCCCGCCGAACGTCAACGAGTCCGAGTCCAACTTCGCCGCCCAGGGCGACGACGTGATCCTCTTCGGCCTCACCGCCGTCCGCAACGTCGGCCAGAACGTCGTCGACTCGATCATCAAGACCAGGAAGGCCAAGGGGAAGTACTCCTCCTTCCCCGACTTCCTGGACAAGGTGGAAGCCGTCGTCTGCAACAAGCGCACCATCGAGTCGCTGATCAAGGCCGGCGCCTTCGACGAGATGGGCCACACCCGCAAGGGCCTGGTCGCCCATCACGAGTCGATGATCGACAACGTGGTCGCGGTCAAGCGCAAGGAGGCCGAGGGCCAGTTCGACCTCTTCGGCGGAATGGGTGACGAGGACAGCAGCGAGCCCGGCTTCGGCCTGGACGTGGAGTTCTCCGACGTCGAGTGGGAGAAGTCCTACCTGCTCGCCCAGGAGCGCGAGATGCTCGGCCTCTACGTCTCCGACCACCCGCTCTTCGGCCTGGAGCACGTCCTGTCGGACAAGACGGACGCCGGCATCTCCCAGCTCACCGGCGGCGAGCACGCCGACGGCGCCGTCGTCACCATCGGCGGCATCATCTCCGGCCTCCAGCGCAAGATGACCAAGCAGGGCAACGCCTGGGCCATCGCCACCGTCGAGGACCTCGCCGGCTCCATCGAGTGCATGTTCTTCCCCGCGACCTACCAGCTCGTCTCCACCCAGCTGGTCGAGGACACCGTCGTCTTCGTCAAGGGCCGCCTCGACAAGCGCGAGGACGTCCCCCGGCTCGTCGCGATGGAGATGATGGTCCCCGACCTGTCCTCCGCCGGCACCAACGCCCCCGTGGTCCTCACCATCCCCACCGTCAAGGTCACCCCTCCGATGGTCACCCGGCTGGGCGAGATCCTGCGCCACCACAAGGGCAACACCGAGGTGCGGATCAAGCTCCAGGGGCCGCGGACCACCACCGTGCTCCGGCTCGACCGGCACCGGGTCCAGCCCGACCCGGCGCTCTTCGGCGACCTCAAGGTTCTCCTCGGCCCGTCCTGCCTGGCCGGCTGACGCGGGCGGGCTCAGCAGCGGCTCCGAACCGGTCAGCGCGGCGGAGACGATGCGCTCGAGCTCATCGGCGCTCAAGTCGCTCTCCAGCACGATCTCCCGGGGT
>NZ_JBEYXK010000146.1:0-13326 GCF_040645035.1 Streptomyces sp. NPDC046876
TCTTCCGTTCGGGGGGGGGGTTGGGGGCGCCCCCCCAAGGGTCCCGGCTTCGCCGGGTACCGGGCTCTGCCCGGACCCGCGCCTCAAGCGCCGGCGAGGCTGGAATTGCCGGACCCCGTCCCCAGGCGCCGGCGAGGCTGGAATTGCCGGACCCCGTCCCCAAGCGCCGGCGAGGCTGGAAATGCCGGACCCCGTCCCCAGGCGCCGGCGAGGCTGGAATTGCCGGACCCCGTCCCCAGGCGCGGGCAGGGCTGGAATTGCCGGACCCCCGCTTCGGCAGGGAGGGCGGGCTGCACAGCCGGGGTGGTCAGCGGGGGCGCCAGGGGAGTTCGGCGGTGGCGGTGGTTCCGGTGCCGGGGGGTGAGTCGAGGAGCAGGACCCCGTCCACGGCGTCCAGCCGCTCGGTGAGGCCGGCGAGCCCCGAGCCCCCCGTCGGCGAGGCCCCGCCCCGTCCGTCGTCCGCGACCCGCAGCAGCAGCCGTCCGCCCGAGCGCCACACGTCCACGCTGGCGGTGGTGGCGCGGGAGTGTTTGCTGATGTTCTGGAGGAGTTCGGAGACGGTGAAGTAGGCGATGCCTTCGATGGCTGCGGCGGGGCGTTCGGGGAGGTCGACGTGGACTTTGACCGGGACGGTGCAGCGGGAGGCGACGGAGGAGAGGGCGGCGTCGAGGCCGCGGTCGGTGAGGACGGCGGGGTGGATGCCGCGGGCGAGGTCGCGGAGCTCCTGGAGGGCGAGTTTCACCTCGCCGTGGGCCTCGTCGACCATGGCGGCCGCCGCGTCCGGGTCTTCCGTCAGCTTCTCCTTCGCCAGGCCCAGCCCCATGGCGAGGGCGGCGAGCCGCGCCTGCGCCCCGTCGTGGAGGTCCCGCTCGATGCGCCGCAGGTCCGCGGCGGCGGTGTCCACGACCACGCCCCGGTCCGACTCCAGCTCGGTCACGCGGTGCGCGAGGCGCGACGGGCCGAGCAGCCCGGCGACCAGGACCCGGTCGACGGTGGTCAGCGCCCGCACCACCCACGGCGTGGCCAGCGTCAGCACCAGCCCGGCCAGGAAGGACCCAGCGATCCGGGCCGGCGAGTCCAGGTAGTAGGTGTGGTCACCGTTGGTGAACAGCTGCAGCCCCGGCCGGCCGGTGTACGTGGGGAAGATCCAGAACCACAGGGGGTAGAGGAGGAGCGACCAGCCGCAGGTCCACAGCACCAGCGCCAGGCAGAAGGCGAACACGGCCCAAGGCAGGTGGAACACCGCGTACAGCGCGTGCCGCCAGGCGCTGCCGCTCTTGAGCACGGCCCCCATCGCGGCGAGCGCCCCGCCCTTGCGCGCCCGGACCGGCCCGGGCTCGTCCACGTCGAGCCGGAGCAGGGCGCGCGCCCGGGCCCGCTCCACGCGCCCGAAGCCGCGGCACATCAGCAGCACGCCGGCGAGGACCGGGATCCCGAGGAAGGTGAGCAGCAGTCCGGCGCCCACGCTGACGCCGGTGATCGCGAGGGAGAAGTACACCAGGGCCAGCGGCAGCCCGAGCAGCACGTACCCGAACTCCCGCCAGGTCCGGGCCGCGACGGGGGCCCGCAGCATCCCGCCGATCGCCGTGCCGGTCCCTGTGTCCGCTGCTGCGCCGGCCATCCCGACCCGCCCTTTCCTCGTCACGCTCACGCTTACGCCCACGACCTCCACCCTGCCGACCGCGCCCGCGCCCGACCATGCGGCGGGTCGGCGTCCCGGTCGGGGGGATAACCCCACCCCGCGCCGCCCGAAGGCCCCGCTCAGCCGCGGGCGCGCCACGGCAGCTCGGCCGTCACGACCGTGCCCCGCCCCTGCGGCGAATCCACCAGGAAGACCCCGTCCACGGCGTCCAGCCGCTCGGTGAGGCCGGCGAGCCCCGAGCCCCCCGTCGGCGAGGCCCCGCCCCGCCCGTCGTCCGCGACCCGCAGCAGCAGCCTCCCGCCGGAGCGCCGGACCTCCACGCTGGCGGTGGTGGCGCGGGAGTGTTTGCTGATGTTCTGGAGGAGTTCGGAGACGGTGAAGTAGGCGATGCCTTCGATGGCTGCGGCGGGGCGTTCGGGGAGGTCGACGTGGACTTCGACCGGGACGGTGCAGCGGGAGGCGACGGAGGAGAGGGCGGCGTCGAGGCCGCGGTCGGTGAGGACGGCGGGGTGGATGCCGCGGGCGAGGTCGCGGAGCTCCTGGAGGGCGAGTTTCACCTCGCCGTGGGCCTCGTCGACCATCGCGGCCGCCGCGTCCGGGTCTTCCGTCAGCTTCTCCTTGGCCAGACCCAGCCCCATCGCCAGCGCCACCAGCCGCGCCTGCGCCCCGTCGTGGAGGTCCCGCTCGATGCGCCGCAGGTCCGCGGCCGCGGTGTCCACGACCACGCCCCGGTCCGACTCCAGCTCGGCGATCCGCCGCTCCAGCTCGTCCGAGGGCGACAGCAGCCCCCGTACCAGCAGCCGGTCCACGTTGGTCAGCGCACGCGTCACGTACGGCAGCACCGGCCACAGCACGAACAGCCCGGTCAGCGCCACCGTGAACGTCAGCACCCCCCACGGCAGCCGCACCAGCTCGTACAGCACGCTGCGCCAGGCCACCGGATCCTTCACAGCCGCCCACAGCCACGGGAAGAAACCGCCGGCCCGCCGCGGACCGGGCAGCGGAGTAGGCTCCTCCACATGGACGCCGAGCAGCACGCGGGCCCGCGCGCGCTCCGTCCGTCCCAGCCGGCGAGATATGAATAGGCCGGTTGTGAGCAGCGGTAGGCCGACCACGGTCACGGACAAACCGCCCGCGGTGGCCACCATGAACACCGTGTAAACAAACCCGACGAGCGCCGCCGGCAGATTGGTCAACAGGTGGGCGGTTTCCTTCCACGCCACGGCCCCCAGGGCGGCTCGGACGGGGGGCGGCCGGTCGTCGTCGGGGCCCTGGATGCTCATGGTCATGCGGCACAGCCTGCCAAGACCGCCGCGGCGGTGCCATGGGGCGGCCGGGCCGCAGTGAACGGGGGATAACCCCACCCCGCAGGAAGCAGGCCCTAGACTCCCGTCCGTAACAGATCGTCGACAGTGGCCAAGGAGCGAGGAACGGACGTGCCAGACCCGACGGTATCGACCGAAACCGTGCTCGCGGCGGACTATTTCCGGAGTTATTCGGTCGTCGGCCTGCTGGCCGTCCTCGGTGTGCTCTTCGTGGCCGTCGCCTTCGGCGCGGGCCGGCTGCTGCGGCCCGTCGTCCCGACCCCCGAGAAGCTCCTGACGTACGAATGCGGCGTCGACCCGGTCGGCGAGGGCTGGGCCCACACCCAGGTCCGCTACTACGTCTACGCGTTCCTCTACGTCATCTTCGCCGTCGACTCGATCTTCCTCTTCCCCTGGGCGACCGTGTTCGCCGCCGCCGGCTTCGGCGCCACGACGCTGGTGGAGATGTTCGTCTTCCTCGGCTTCCTGGCCGTCGGCCTGCTCTACGCGTACAAGAAGGGCGTCCTCGCATGGACGTGACACCTCAGCCGGAGCTGCTCCCGGAGCCCAGGCGCCTGGGAGTCCTGTCCCGCCTGGCACCCGAGCCGATGAAGGTGGTCCTGAACTGGGGCCGCCGCTACAGCCTGTGGGTCTTCAACTTCGGCCTCGCCTGCTGCGCCATCGAGTTCATCGCCGCCTCCATGGCCCGGCACGACTTCATCCGGCTCGGCGTCATCCCGTTCGCGCCCGGCCCCCGCCAGGCCGACCTGATGATCGTCTCGGGCACGGTGACGGACAAGATGGCCCCGGCCGTCAAGCGGCTGTACGAGCAGATGCCGGAGCCGAAGTACGTCATCTCCTTCGGCGCCTGCTCCAACTGCGGCGGCCCCTACTGGGACTCGTACTCCGTCACCAAGGGCGTCGACCAGATCATCCCCGTCGACGTGTACGTCCCCGGCTGCCCGCCCCGGCCCGAGGCGCTGCTCCAGGGCATCCTCAAGCTCCAGGAGAAGATCGCCCGCGAGTCGCTGGCCGAGCGGTACGCCCACGGCGACCGCGGGCCCTCGGTCGCCCAGCTCACCAGCGGCCTGGTCACCCCGCCGCCCGCCCCGGGAGCCGGCGCATGAACCTGTACGACTCCCTCCCCGACGCCGCGGCGCAGGTCTTCGGCCCCGAGGCCGTGGCCGAGTCCGCCTACGACCTGCTCACGGTCGACGTCCCCGTCGGGAGCTGGATCTCCGCCCTGGAGACCGCCCGCGACAAGCTGGGCTGCACCTACTTCGACTGGCTGAGCGCGGTGGACGAGCCGGGCACCGGCTTCCGGGTGTGCGCGCACGTCGTGGCGCTGGAGAACCGCCGCGTACGGCGGCTGCTGCTGCGCACCACCGTCCCGCACGCGGCGCCCTCGCTGCCGTCCGCCGTCGCCGTGTACGCGGGTGCGGCCTGGCACGAGCGGGAGACCTTCGAGATGTTCGGGGTCGTCTTCACCGACCACCCGCACCTGGTGCCGCTGCTCCTGCCGGAGAACTTCGAGGGACACCCGCTGCGCAAGGACTTCGTCCTCGCCGCGCGCGTCGCCAAGGCCTGGCCGGGCGCCAAGGAGCCGGGCGAGGGCGCCGAGGCCGACGGGCCCAAGCGGCGGCAGATGCTGCCGCCCGGCGTGCCCGACCCCAACGACTGGGGGCCGCTCAAGGGCCAGCTCCCGCCCGCCCCCGCCCGCCCGGCCCGCACCCCGCGCGCCGCGGGCGCGGCCGCCCGCACCCCGCGCGAGGGCGCCCCGGTCCGGCGCACGCGCACGGTGGCGGAGGGCTCGGCGAGCCAGGCCGCTGCCCCCGCTCCGGCGGAGACGGTCGAGGGCGAGGCCCCGGCCCGCCCGGCGCGGCGTACGCGGTCGGCTGCCGAAGGCTCGGCGAGTCAGGCCGCTGCCCCTGCTCCGGCGGAGACGGTCGAGGGCGAGGCCCCGGTCCGTCCGGCGCGGCGTACGCGGTCGGCTGCCGACGGGTCGGCGAGCCAGGCTCCTGCCCCCGCTCCGGCTGCGGCTCCGGCGGAGTCCGCCGAGGGTGAGGCCCCCGTGCGGCCTGCGCGGCGTACGCGGTCCGCGGCCGACGGGTCGGCCAGTCAGGCCGCCGCCCCCGCGCCGGCCGACGGCGTACGGAAGCCGCCCGCGCGGCGGAGCTCCGACGCGCCCTGGCACGACCCGAAACCCGCCTTCGGCGAGGAGGAGCCGCCGGCGAAGCCGGACCGGCCCGCCCCGGCCGCCGAGCCGGAGCCCGGAACCACCCCCGACCCGACCACCGACAACGGAGGCGACGCGTGAACGACGTCCTCGACGTCGCCCTGCGACTGATCGTCGTCTTCGCCGTCTTCCTCGTGCTCCCGCTCGTCGTCGGGCAGACCGAGCACAAGGTGATGGCGCACATGCAGGGCCGCCTCGGCCCCATGTACGCGGGCGGCTTCCACGGCTGGGCCCAGCTCGTCGCCGACGGCGTGAAGTTCGCGCAGAAGGAGGACGTGGTCCCGGCCGGCGCCGACCGCCGCATCTTCCAGCTCGCCCCGGCCGTCGCCCTCCTGCCGTACCTCCTCGTCCTCATCGCCATCCCCATCGGCCCCGGCGAGGGCGCGGTCGGCCAGGCCATCGACGCCGGGCTCTTCTTCGTCCTCGCCGTCATGGGCGTCGGCGTCCTCGGCAGCCTGATGGCCGGCTGGGCCTCCGCCAACAAGTTCTCCCTGCTCGGCGGCCTGCGCACGGCCGCCCAGCTGCTCGCGTACGAGCTGCCCATGCTGCTCGCCGCCGCCTCGGTCGCGATGGCCGCCGGGACCGTGTCCCTGCCGGGCATCGTCGACGCCTTCCACTGGTGGTGGCTGCCCTGGCAGATCACCGGCGCGCTCGTCTTCTTCACCGCCGGCCTCGCCGAACTCCAGCGGCCGCCCTTCGACATGCCCGTCGCCGACTCCGAGATCATCTTCGGCGCGTACACCGAGTACACCGGCCTGCGGTTCGCGCTGTTCCTGCTCGCCGAGTACGCCGGCATCGTCGTGCTGTGCGCCCTGACCACCGTCCTCTTCCTCGGCGGCTGGCACGGCCCCGTCGCCGACGGCTGGGTCTGGACCCTCCTGAAGACCGCCGTCCTCGCCTTCGTCGTGATCTGGCTGCGCGTCAGCTACCCGCGACTGCGCGAGGACCAGCTCCAGAAGCTCGCCTGGACCGCACTCATCCCGCTCGCGCTCGCCCAGATCGCGCTCACCGGCATCGTGAAGGTGGCGATCAGCTGATGCCCCCCATCCCCGGCTCCGGCCTCGCCAAGGGCCTCGCGGTGACGCTCCGCACGATGACGAAGCGTTCGCACACCGCCCAGTACCCCGACGTGCAGCCCGAACTGCCGCCCCGCACCCGCGGGGTCATCGGCCTGTTCGAGGAGAACTGCACGGTGTGCATGCTGTGCGCCCGCGAGTGCCCCGACTGGTGCATCTACATCGACTCCCACAAGGAGACCGTCCCGGCCGCCACCCCCGGCGGGCGCGAGCGCAGCCGCAACGTCCTCGACCGCTTCGCGATCGACTTCTCGCTGTGCATGTACTGCGGCATCTGCATCGAGGTGTGCCCCTTCGACGCCCTGTTCTGGTCGCCGGAGTTCGAGTACGCCGAGACGGACATCCTCGAACTCACCCACGAGCGCGACAAGCTGCGCCAGTGGATGTGGACCGTCCCGGCGCCGCCCGCGCTGGACCCGGCCGCCGAGGAGCCCAAGGAGCTCGCAGCCGCCCGCAAGGCCGCGGAGAAGGCCGAGGCCGCAGCCGAGGCCGCCGCAGCGGCAGCAGCCGCGGAGGCCGCCGGTCCCGCGGGCCCCGCCGAACCCGCACCCCCCACCGACTCGCCGACCGCCCCGGAGACAGACGCGTGACCCCCGCAGCCACCACCCTGGCCGCCGCGGCGCAGCCGGCGGCCGCAGCGGCCGGACACGGGTTCCTCTCCCCGACCGGCGTCGAGATCGCCTTCGTCCTCGTCGGCCTCGCCACCCTCGGGGCGGCCCTCGTCACCGTCACCACCCGCCAGCTCGTGCACGCCGCGCTGTGGCTCGTCGCGGCGCTCGGCGGGATCGCCGTCGAGTACCTGCTGCTGACCGCCGAGTTCATCGCCTGGGTCCAGGTCCTGATCTACCTCGGCTCCGTCGTCGTGCTGCTGCTGTTCGGGCTGATGCTCACCAAGGCGCCCATCGGGCGCTCCCCGGACGCCGACTCCGGCAACCGGTGGGTCGCCCTCGGCGTCGCCGGGGCCGCGGCAGCCTCCCTCGTCTGGGTCGTCGTCGACGCCTTCCGCACCACCTGGATCGACCTCGACGGCCCCGTCCAGGGCTCCACGGAGGTCTCCGGCCGGATCCTCTTCCAGCACTGGGTGCTGCCCTTCGAGGCGCTCTCCGTCCTCCTCCTCGCGGCCCTGATCGGCGCCATCGTGCTCTCCCGCAAGGAAGCCGCCGACAGCGCCGCCCCCGCCGCCGACCCCAGCGACAAGGGGCAGAGCTGATGCACCTCGCCTACCCCGCCGTGCTCGCGGCGCTCCTGTTCTGCACCGGCCTGTACGGGGTGCTCGCGCGCCGCAACGCCATCCTGGTCCTGATGTCCGTCGAGCTGATGCTCAACGCCGTCAACCTCAACCTGGTGGCCTTCGACGTCTGGCTGCGCGACACCCTCCACGCCGGCCAGGCCCTCACCCTCTTCACCATCACCATCGCCGCCGCCGAGATCGGCATCGGCCTCGCGATCGTGCTGATGGTCTACCGCAACCGCGGCACCTCGGACGTCGACAGGCTGCGCGACACCGCCGAGGGACACGAACCCGAACAGACCGGCACCGCCCGGCCGGAGGTCGCCGCGTGAGCACCACGACCCTCGCCGTCCTCGTCCCCGTCCTGCCGTTCCTCGGCGCCGTCCTGGGGCTGCTGCTGGGCCGCACCGCCCCCGGCTTCGTCCGGCCGCTGGCCGTGCTGCCCGCGCTGGCCGCGGCCTGCCTCGCCGTGGCCGTCGCCGTCCGCCAGGGCGGCGGGCCGGCCCTGAACGCCGCCACCGAGCTCACCCCGACCGGCTCCGTGCCGATCGAGCTCTCGCTGCACCTCGACGGCTTCGCCGTGCTCGTGGCCGTCCTCGTCGGCGTCGTCTCCACCTGCGTCCAGCTGTACTCCACGGCGTACCTGCGCGAGGACCCGCGCTACCCCTCGTACGCCGCCCTGGTGTCGCTGTTCACCTCTGCCATGCTGCTCGTCGTCTACTCCGGCGACCTGATGGTCCTGCTGGTCGGCTGGGAGGTCATGGGCATCTGCTCGTACTTCCTCGTCGGGCACTACTGGGAGACCGAAGCGGCCCGCTCCGCCTCCCTGAAGGCCTTCCTCGTCACCAAGCTCGGCGACGTGCCCTTCCTGATCGGCCTGTTCGCGCTCGCCGCCGACGCCGGCTCCTTCGAGATCACCAAGATCCTCGGCGCCGTCGCCGCGGGCGGGCTCGACCACCCGACGCTGATCGCGCTGCTGCTGCTCGCCGGCGTCGCCGGCAAGTCCGCGCAGTTCCCGCTGCACACCTGGCTCCCCGACGCCATGGCCGGCCCCACCCCGGTCTCCGCGCTGATCCACGCCGCGACGATGGTCGCCGCCGGCGTGTACTTCATCGCCCGCCTGCTGCCGGTGTTCACCGAGTCCGCGGCCGCGCTGGTCGTGATGGCCGTGATGGCGGCCGTCACCATGGTCGGCTCGGGGCTCGCCGCCCTGGCCCAGGACGACATCAAACGCGTCCTCGCCTACTCCACCGTCGGCCAGCTCGGCTACATGATCGGCGCCCTGGCCGTCGCCGACCGCGGCGCCGCCGTCTTCCACCTGCTCTCCCACGGCGCGTTCAAGGCCCTGCTGTTCCTCGGCGCCGGCGTGATCATCCACGCCGCCGGCACCAACTCGCTGGCCGCGATGTCCCGCATGGACGGCCTGGCCAAGCGGGTCCCCGACGCCTTCTGGACCATGACGATCGGACTGCTCGCGCTGGCCGCGATCCCGCCCTTCGCGGGCTTCTTCTCCAAGGAGACCGTCCTCGTCGCCGCCGAGAAGGCCGCCTCCGGGCACACCGAGGCCGCGCCAGGCGCCGCGGGCTGGATCGTGCTCGCCGCCGGCGTGCTGGCCGCGCTGCTCACCGCCGCCTACGCCGCCCGGCTGTGGCTGATGGCCTTCTGCGGCAAGGGCGCACCCGCCCCCGTCCACGGCAGGGAGCCCCTCGCCATGACGGGCGTGCTGTGGCTGCTGGCGATTCCCTCGGTCGGCTTCGGCCTCGCCGCCCGGCCGCTCGCCGCCTGGTTCGACGGCGGGCAGCTCAGCCCGACGGTCGCCACCGCCGTCCTCGGCACCGGGGCCGCCGCCGTCGGCGCCCTGCTCACCTACGGCCTGTGGCAGCGCGCCGTCGCCAAGGCCGCAGCCGGCTCCTACCGCAGCGCCGAGCCCGTGCCCGCGTCCGTCGCCGCCGCCGAGTCCGCCGCCGAGACCCCCGAGGTCGCCGAGGTCACCCACGAGCACCCCGCCGTCCCGGCCGGGCCCGCCCCCGACCCCGGACGCGCGCTGCTCGGACCGCTGTACCGGCACGCCGCCGCCGGCTTCCACCTGGACGCCGTCTACGACCGGCTGTTCGTCCGGCCCGTCCGCGGGGCCGCCGCCCTCGTCCGCTTCCTCGACCGCGAGGTCGTCGACACGTACGTCCGCGGTGCGGGCACCGGCCCCCGGCTGCTCGGCAGCCTCGTGCGCCGCGCCCAGACCGGCAACGTGCAGAGCTACCTGAGCGCCCTGCTCGCCGGTGCCGTGGTCCTGGCGATCGCCACCGCCGTCCTCGCCAACGTCAACGCCGGATCGTGAGCCGTGAGTCAGCCGTGATCGATATCAGCCCGTCCGTGATGCAGTTCCTCCTGGCGTTCGCCGTCGCCGCACCGCTCCTCGGTGCCCTCGCGGCCCTGCTGCCCGCCCCGCCCGGCCTGAAGGGCAGGAGCCCCGAGCAGGCCGTGCTCCGCCACGGCGTGACCGTCACCGCTGTGGTCCTCGCCGCGGCGCTCGCCCTCGCCGCCGGCTTCGACCACGACGCCCCGTCCCGCTTCCAGGCGACCACGGACATCAGCTGGATCCCCTCCCTGGGCGTCCGCATCCACCTCGGCATCGACGGCATCTCGCTCCCCCTCCTCGTGATGACCGCGCTGCTGTTCTTCCTGTGCGCGCTGTACAGCTACTTCAAGCTGCCCGAGGGCCCCTCCGCCAAGGCCTTCGTCGCGCTGCTGCTCGTCCTGGAGTCCGGCACCCTCGCGACCTTCGCCGTCCTCGACCTGCTGCTGTTCTTCCTCGCCTTCGAGATGGTCCTCATCCCGATGTACTTCCTCATCGCCCGCTGGGGCGGTGCTCAGCGGCAGGCCGCCGCCTGGAAGTTCATCCTGTACACCCTCCTCGGCTCCGTGGTCATGCTGCTCGGCCTGCTGCTGATCGGCCTGGAGAGCGGCACGTTCGACATGGTGGCACTCGCCACCGACAACGGCCGGGGGCTCAGCCACACCACCCAGGTCCTGGCCGTCCTCTCCATCGGCCTCGGCCTCGCCGTGAAGACCCCGATGTGGCCGCTGCACAGCTGGCTGCCCGACGCCCACACCGCCGCCCCCACCGTCGGCTCCGTCCTGCTGGCCGGCGTCCTGCTGAAGATGGGCACGTACGGGTTCGTGCGCATCCTGCTGCCGGCCACCCCCGACGGCATGGCCGTCTTCGCCCCCTACCTGGGCGCCTTCGCCGCCATCGGCATCGTCTACGGGTCCCTCGCCTGCCTCTCGCTGGCCCGCAGTGGCAACAAGGGCGACCTCAAGCGGCTCATCGCGTACTCCTCCGTCGGCCACATGGGCTTCGTCCTGCTCGGCATCGCCTCCATGACCCCGACCGGCGTCAACGGCGCCCTGTTCGCCAACATCGCCCACGGCCTTATCACCGGCCTGCTGTTCTTCCTGGTCGGCGCCCTGAAGGACCGCTACGGCACCGCCGACCTCGACACCCTCGCCGGAGCCACCGGCGCCGCCCTCTACGGGCGCGCCCCGCGCCTCGGCGCCCTGCTGGCCTTCGCCGCCGTCGCCTCTCTCGGCCTGCCCGGCCTTGCCGGGTTCTGGGGCGAGATGCTGGCCCTGTTCGGCGCCTTCGACCCGGCCGAGGGGCTGTCGCGGCCCGCCTTCCTCACCTGGATGGCGCTGGGCGCGTTCGGCACCCTGCTCACCGCCGCCTACCTGCTGATCGTCGTCCGGCGCGTCTGCATGGGCGATCCCGCGGCCCGGCCCGCGGCCGCCGGCGGGGCCGCGGGTGCCGCAGGTCCCGTGCCCGTCCTCGCGGACGTCCAGGGGTACGAGTTCGCCGCCTGGACCCCGCTCGTGGCCCTCACCGTCCTCGCCGGCCTGTGGCCCGCCGTCCTCCTCGGCCTCACCGACCCGGCCGTCCAGAAGCTCCTCGCAGGAGGCAACGCATGACGGCCCTGTACGCGGCCACCGCCACGGCCGCCGCCTCAGCCACGGCCGCCGCTCCGGTCACGTCCGGCCCGGGTTCCGCGGCAGCCCCGGCCGCCGCCGGGAGCCTCGTCCAGAGCGTCGACTGGCTCGCGATCACCCCCGTGGTGCTGCCCGCCGCCATCGCCCTCGTCGTGCTCCTCGCCGACCTGTTCCTGCCCGAGCGCCGCAAGCCGCTGCTCGGCTGGCTCTCCGCCGCCGGCCTCGCCGCCGCGACCGCCTCCCTGCTGCCGCTGCGCGCCGGCGACCGCTCCACGTTCTGCCTCACCGCCGACCCGGCGGCGTGCAGCTACACCGCCGACCACTTCACGCTCGTCATCCAGTTCCTGGTGCTGGCCGGCGCCCTGGTCACCACCCTGCTGTCGGTCACCGCCGTCCGCGACGCGCGCATGCCCGCCGGCGAGTACTGGTTCCTGCTCCTCTCCTCCGCCGCCGGCGCGGCCCTGCTGCCCGCCTCCCGCGACCTCGCCACCCTGATCGTCGCCCTGGAGGTCGCCTCGCTGCCCGCGTTCGCCCTCGTCGGCATGCGCCGCGGCGACCGGCTCTCCTCCGAGGCCGCCCTGAAGTTCTTCCTCTCCTCGGTCACGGCCACCGCCGTCTCCCTCTTCGGCATCAGCCTCGTCTACGCCGCCACCGGCACCCTGCACCTGGTCCGGGTCGCCGACCGGCTCGAGGACGTGCCCGGGCAGCTCGACACCCTCGCCATGGCCGGCGTCGCGCTCACCCTCGTAGGCTTCGCCTTCAAGACCGCCGCCGTGCCCTTCCACTTCTGGGTCCCCGACACCTACGTCGGCGCACCGCTGCCCATCGCCGGCTACCTGTCGGTGATCGGCAAGGCCGTCGGCTTCACCGGCCTCGCCCTCGTCACCGTGATCGCCTTCCCGGCGTATTCCGACGTCTGGGGCCCCGCCCTCGCCGTCCTCGCCGCGCTCACCATGACCCTCGGCAACGCCGCGGCCCTGCGCCAGTCCGCCGACCGGCCGAACAGCGCCGTCCGGCTGCTCGCCTGGTCCTCGGTCGGCCAGGCCGGGTACCTCCTCGTCCCGATCGCCGCGGCCGCGTACACCGGGCGCGAGCAGATCGGCTCCACGGTCGCCTACGCCCTGATGTACGGCGTCGTGAACCTCGGCGCCTTCGCCGTCGCCGCCCTCGTGGCCCGCACCAGGCCGCTGAACCGGATCAGCGACTACCGCGGCCTCTACGCCGAGCGGCCCGCCGCCGCCCTCGCCTTGGCCTTCTTCCTGCTCTGCCTGGCCGGGCTGCCGCCGGGCATCATCGGCCTGTTCGCCAAGGTCACCGTCTTCCGCTCCGCGGTCGACGCGGGCCTGGGCTGGCTGGCCGTGGTCATGGCCGTCAACGTCGTCATCGCCCTGTACTACTACCTGCGGTGGACCGCGGTACTCTTCCGCGCCCCCGAGGCCGCCGAGCAGGCCGAGGGCGCCCGTACGGGCAGGCCCGGCACCCCGTGGCCCCTCGCCGCCGCAATCACCCTCACCGCGGCCGTCTCCCTGCTGCTGTCCGGCGCCCCGCAGCTGATCCTCCGCTTCGCGGCCGGCAGCCTCTTCCCGCAGTAGCCGCCACCCGCTGCCGCTGCCGCTGCCGCTGCCGCTGCCGCTGCCGCTGCCGCTGCCGCTGCCGCCGGGCTGCCGCTGGGCTGCCGCTGGGCTGCCGCTGCGCGGAGCCTGTCCCCTCCCCGCCCCTTCTCCCCCAGCTACCGCTGGGAGGTGCCCCCAGAAACCGGGGCGAGCAGGTCAACTCCCCGGCCCCCGCGGGCACGGTGGCCAACCAGTCGGTCAGTGCCGGCGCCCAGGCCGCGGCCGGCGACACGGTGGTGCTGA
>NZ_JBEYXK010000147.1:0-13150 GCF_040645035.1 Streptomyces sp. NPDC046876
CCACCGCCCTGAGGCCGCGACGGCGCCTCCGGCACCACCCGCTGGAACAACTCCCACAACTCGTCCGGCACCAGCCGCTCAACAATCCCCACCACAACCGACAGCCTACCCAACCACCCAAATGAGATGGCCTCTTAGAGCGCTCCGCGTGCTCTGCACGGGTCCAACCTGCAGATCCGTACGGAGGCACAGGGTTGAACAAGATCTTCTGTGGCATTGACTGGGCGGAAGGGCATCACGACATAGCCCTGGTCGACCAGGACGGAACGCAAGTTGCAAAGCTACGGATCAGCGACGACAGCGCCGGCTTCCACGCACTGATGGAACTCCTGGCCCAGCACAGTGACAGTGCAGCAGAACCGATCCCGGTCGCCATCGAGACGCCCCGCGGGCTTCTCGTCGCCGCCTTGCGGGCCACCGGCCGCCAGATCTACGCAATCAACCCATTGGCCGCGTGCCCGATATCGTGACCGCGCCAGCGTCTCCCGAGCCAAGTCCGACGCAGCGGACGCGCGGGTTCTGGCCAACATCCTCCGGACCGACCGGCATGCCCACAGGCCTCTGCCCGACGACAGCGAAGCGGGGCAGGCCGTTGCCGTCCTGGCCCGCGCTCACCAGGACGCCATCTGGGACCGGCAACAGATGATCAACCGGCTTCGGCAGGTCTCACACCTTCTCTATCTCCGCGAGCTGGACCAACTGCAGCTGGCATGGGAGCAGGGGAAGATACCGGAAAGGGGGCCGATCTTCTCTGCGGACGAGCAGCATTTGCGCTGGTCACGTCTCACCCGTATGACGCCTCAGCGCATGTTCGCCACGGTTGCCGACGAGGCGGGATGCGCCGGGCGTGAGCGTCGCTGCGGTGGCCACCCCGGACCGCAGGGCTTTCTCCGTCTTCATGGGCATCCCCGCGTTCGAACAGATCGCCACTCCCGTCAGTAAAAGGGAATAAGTAGGTCGCATGGAGCTTGTCTTGCGGCGTTTCGTGAGGGGCTGGCATTCCTTGCAAGGACATCCGTGCCCGCCGCAGGGGCCCGGGGAACGATCGTGTCCGCGACGGGGTCCGGCAGAACGACCTCTGGAGCGAGATGGCCCCGACCGGCCGGTCCCCCGCGCCCACGGCGAGGAGAACACGGTCGAGGGCTGGGCAGAGCCGGTGATCGTGAAGTGCGCGGGTGGTGGCAGGGGACGGGGACGGTGTGAGAGCCGCGGCGGCCGTGACAACACTCATCTTCAAGATCATCACGAGCCGGTTGCAGGGTCAGCCGTTCCGCGGTGGACGTTGGTCGGGCGGCAGCCGCCGGGTGATCCGGTCGAACAAGTCCTTCAGGGGTTCGGCGATGTCCTGGCCGAACTCGGTCACCCCGTAAGTGACCTGGGGTGGCGTCGTCGGCTCGACCTCCCGCCAGACCAGGCCGTCCTGGACCAGGGCGCGCAGTGTCTGAGCGAGCATCTTCTCGCTGATGCCCTGAATGCTGTCGCGCAGCTCGAAGAAACGAAGGTTGCTGTTCCGCAAGGAGATCAGGACCCAGATGCCCCACCTGCTGGTCACGTGGTCGACCACGTCGCGTGCGGGGCAGTCGGTGTGAAACACCTCATACGGCTTGTTCGCCTCGGCCTGCGTCAGCTGCGCGCCTTCCTTCATATCCGGAGCTTACCTCTGGGTACGTCCTTACGGAAAGTAAGCCCGTCTCCTAGCGTCGGCCGTCACAGCGCACAACTGACCAGGAGCTGAACATGATTGTGGTGACCGGGGCTACCGGGAACGTGGGCCGGCCGTTGACGCAGGCTCTGATCGAGGCGGGCGAGAAGGTGACAGCGGTGTCGAGGCACGCGACGGCGGTACCGGATGGAGTCCGACACGTGCCGGCCGACTTGGCCGAGCCGCATGGTCTCGCCGGCGTGTTGGAGGAGGCGAAGGCGCTGTTCCTCCTGCTGTCCGGCGACCTGCACGCCCCCGAAGCCAGGCCGACCGACGTGATCGACCTGGCCGTGGCCAGCGGGGTCCGCCGGATCGTCCTCCTGTCCTCGCAGGGCGTGGCCACCAGGCCGCTCGGCCCGTCGCGGATCGCGATGCGTGCGGTGGAGGACGCGTTGAGGGAGTCCGGTCTGGACTGGGCTGTCCTGCGACCGGGTGGCTTCGCCTCCAACGCCTTGGCCTGGGCGGAGTCCGTCCGCACGCGAGGGACGGTCTCCGCGCCCTTCGGCGATGTCGGGGTTCCGGTCGTAGACCCGGCGGACATCGCCGAGGTCGCGGCGGCCTGCCTGCTGGACAACCGGCATACCGGCGCAGTCCTCGAGCTGACCGGGCCCGAGGTGATCACGCCGCGCCGGCAGGCGGAAGCTATCGCCGCCGCGCTCGGAGCGCCGGTGCGGTTCCACGAACTCACCCGCGAGGAGGCCAAGGACGCGATGACCCGGTTCGTTCCGCCGGAGCTCGCCGACGACACCCTGGACATCATCGCCGCCCCGAACGCCGCCGAACTGCGGATCAGCCCGGACGTTCAGCGGGTCCTCGGCCGCGCCCCGCGCCCCTTCAACAGCTGGGCCGCCCGTAACGTCGCCGCATTTCGCTGAGCCGTGACCCGGCTGAGTCGGCGCCGGACAGCCTCGCGCGACGGCAACTGCAGGAACCCGTGCCGCGGTGGCGGGGTCGAGGTGCCACTCGCGTCCCGGGGGCCTGCTCCACCTGGCGCAGCTGCGGGCGGAGGCCGGGGAACGGGAGAGTGCGGGCAAGGACTCCGCGGTGTCACTCCACGCGCGGTCCGAACCCGTACACGTACCCCTCACCGACGACCGCGCCGGATCCGGTCGGTGGCTATGGCTCGCGGGGACAGGAGTTGCGCGGGGTGACCAGGCCGGATTCGGGGGCCGTGCCCGGCCTCGGACAGGGTAGCGCTGTGCCGCGCCGCGCGCGGCGTGACCGACCTGTCTCAGCGAAGCCAGTCGGCCGGAAGCCGGTGACCCGGGTGGCCTGGTATTGGTTGCGACGGGAGTGTGTCACCACTCCCCTGCCACGGTGGCGTGCTGTGCCGGTGCTCGCCCGCAAGCGACTACATCCTTCGGCCTACTCAGAATGCGGCCCTGTGGACGACGATCTTGCGGAACCGCCGCGAGAGGGTTGATCCATGCGAACAACCATCGGATACACCGTCGAAAGCATCGGCTACGTCGTCGGAGCCCAGGGGCTTGTCAGCTTCGCTTCGCAGACCTTCATCGGCACGGAGTGGGGCTGGATGCACAAGGTCGTCGACCTTCCGTCCGCCGCTTACCTCGGCATCGTCGTCGTGGGGCTGGCGCTCATCGTCGGCGGCGTGAAGACGCGAAAGACGCCCGAGCGCCAGGAGGTCGCCTGACCGGCGGGCCTTTCAGCCCGCGCCCGGCGCGACTCCCATTCCCGCCTGGCGAGGGCCAGAAGCGCCAGCTGCCACCCTGGCGACCGCCGGCCTCTCTCCCCACCGCCGCAGGCGCACCTGATACCGACCGCGCCTCGGTCATGGAGGCGGGCCGAGTCGTCAGTCCTCGCGGCCGGCCAGGACCCGGTCGGCCCGGTAGTGCAGGCAGTCGGCCATGTGCCAGACCACCATCAGACCATCCCTGGTGACGGTGACGGACCGCGCCTCGCCAGTGTCCTCGTCCGCGGCGCACAGCCGGCACCATTGCAGTGTTGTCGGCAGCCACCCCATCGCAATCAGCCCCTCACCCGCCAAAGCGTCCGGCTGGCGCCACCTGTTGACAGCCCCATACCCATCCCTACCAAATCCGTCTGGATGCCGCTCAGAAAACGGCTCGTTCGAAGCAGTCCGGAAGGCCCTGCCCGGCAAGCAAGCGGGGGCGGTGAGACCGCTGGGGCGAGCCCGGCAGGAACGACGTCAGTCGATGAACGTCTGCCGGGCCAGCAGTTCGGAGCGGACGAGTTCCAGGAGGCGGCCCGTCCAGTTGCGGCCCCGACCCCCGTTCTCGCCCCAGAAGCCCGAGTCGGCGTCGTCGTAGAGCACGGTCGCGTCACCCGTGGCAAGCAGGATCGCCGCGAGGTCGGGATGCTGCTCGTACTTGGCGCGCAGCAGACGGGCCATGACCGCCGTCCGGACCTGCTCCCAACCTTCGAGCCGCGGCGCCGCGGCCGCAACCGTACGGGCCTTCGCGCCCGACTCCGCCGCCACGACCGCGGTCCGAGCCTCCGGTTCGGCCACGGACCGGGCCCAGTAGGCGTGCGACACCGACGGGTAGGTGACGTGGCCGACGGTGATCGGGGCGGGGTAGTCGTTGCGCAGCGCCTGCTTGCCCGGGTCTTCGAGCGCGCGCTGCGGATACGAGTGGTAGATCTTGACTCCGGGGGCGAAGGACTCGGCCGGCCCGTCGGCCGGTACCCGTGAAGGGGCCTTCGCGAGCCACTGCTCGCGGTCCTCGAAGTATGCGACGGCCTCGTCGTACTCCTCCTGCGTGACCCTTTTCCCGCGCTCGTCCGGGGTCCGGCCGCCGGGCCCGGCCACCAGCACCCGGAGGGGGTAGTCCTTGCGGTCCATGTCGCCGAGCGCGTAGCGCCGCACGGTCTCGGGGACGGCCAAGTAGGCGGCCCGGGCGGCGGCCCGGTTGTCCTCCGTACGGTCCGCCATGAAGACGTCCACCGCGGCGAGGCAGCGGGCGGTCGAGTCGGGGCGGCCGTTCAGCTCGTCGATGGTGTCGCGGACTTCGGCGAGCAGCAGGTCCGGAGTCAGCCAGGTCCGCGGTGCACCGAACGTCCACGAGGCCAGGTGGTGCGCCGAGGCGCGTCCGCCGTCCGGAAGGCTGGTGGCCACCCATCCGCAGCGGAGCTTCTGCTCGAACTCCTCGAGGGTGACCAGCTCCCAGCAGTCGACGAGCCCGTCGGCGTAGATGAAGAGGTCAGTGAGGAAGTAGGAGCCGCCGTTGCATATGAACGCGTGCCGCCAGGTGCCGGGTATGCGGACGCCGTCCGCCGTGCGATGGGTGATCCGGTTGCCGATCATGCCGTGATGATGCCGGACGGACCGGCCGGAAGGCACCTCGATTGTCGTCATCGCCGGCCTCCCCTGCCCGGCCGCGGTCGGGGTGCCGGCGAGCGCGGTGGGCTTCGGCGCGGCGGCCGACGCCATCGCAACGGACGGAGCCGCCCCCCGTGATCAAGGCAGGTCGACGCCCCGGCCGTCCGAGGATGGACGGGCCCAGGCTCGCCGGCGGCAGCGCCCCTTCGAGCCGGTGCCTGGCACTGGTCCCCCGGCCCGGGTACGGGCCGGCGTTCGGCACCGGCTCGACCAACCCCCGGCCCTGCGATCGTGATCAGCGGATGCCGGCCGGCACCCATTGCGCCACCGAGGAGCCGAAACTCAGGCCGGAAACCGTAAGAAGGAGGGAACGTGATGTCGTCGAAAAGGAAGATGACGAGGCTCGGACTGGGTGCTGCGGCCGTCACGGGGCTGATCACGGCCACGGCCACATCCGCGAGCGCCGCCACTGCCTTCGACATCGGATACGGGACGGGGTCGTGCCCCAACGGCTACGTCTGCCTGTGGTCGGAGGGCAACTTCATCCAAGGGAAGTTTGTCTACGACCACGAGTTCGGCTCTGTGGCGTCGAATCAGAACGTCGGGGACATGGGAAAGCTGGCACGTAGTTCCACCGGGGACAAGGGCATGCAGGACATCACGTCGTCGGTGGCGAACAACACCGGAAGCCGGTCAACTGGTACGGCGGCCTGGAATTCAAAATCGGACCCTGGGAACGATGGCCCTCGGTTCCCCGCTGGATCAACGACAAGATCAGTTCCTTCAAGTACTGCTGACTTGTCCGTAGAACCCCGCCCTCTACGGTTTCGCGGGTCTGCGGCCGTCGGGCACGGAGTCCAGGGGCGGGTCAGAACATGGTCGGCCGGAAGCAGCCGGGCCCCGCAGCCGCACGACTCAGGCCCCCCAGGGTGAGGGGCCGTCGCACGTCGGTGCATGTCCGTGTGCACCGTGCGTGTTTGCTACCCGGTGCCGCCGTGGACGGGACCGGCTCGGACCGCGGTCCGCACGGCGCGGCGGCCGGCAGGACTCCCCCAGGGCCCTGCCGGCGCGCAGCGGTGTATCGGCCGTCAGTTGACGTTGACACCGGACCAGGCCGCGGCCACCGCCTGGTACTCCCCGGACGTCGCCCCGTACAGGTCGCCCGCCGCCTTCAGGGTGGCCGCGCGGGCGCCCTTGTAGTCGGTGGTGGAGGTCATGTACACGGTGAGCGCCCGGTACCAGATCTGGACGGCCTTGTCGCGGCCGATACCGGTGACGGTGGAGCCGTCGTAGGTGGGGCTGTCGTAGGCGACGCCGTTGATGGTCTTCGCGCCGCTGCCCTCCGACAGCAGGTAGAAGAAGTGGTTGGCGACGCCGGACGAGTAGTGGACGTTGAGGCTGCCGACCGAGGCGGACCAGTAGTCGGCCGACTTGCCGTCCTTTGAGGGCTTGTCCATGTAGCGCAGCGGCGTGCCGTTGCCATTGAGGTCGATGAGCTCACCGATGAGGTAGTCGCCCTTGTCCGAGGACAGGTTGGAGTGGAACTCCACGGCGGTACCGAAGATGTCGGAGGTCGCCTCGTTCAGGCCGCCGGACTCGCCGGAGTAGTTCAGGCCGGCCGTGCTCGCCGTGACGCCGTGGGTCATCTCATGGCCGGAGACGTCCAGTTCGGTCAGGGGGTGGGTGTTGCTCGCGCCGTCGCCGTACGTCATGCAGAAGCAGGAGTCGCTCCAGAACGCGTTGACGTAGTTGCGGCCGTAGTGGACCCGGCTGAAGGCGCCGACACCGTCGTTGCGGATGCCGCTGCGGCCGAAGGTGGTCTTGTAGAAGTCCCAGGTGGCCGCCGCACCGTACTGGGCGTCGACCGCGGCGGACTGGCCGTTGGCAACGGTGCCGTCGCCCCAGGCGTTGTCGGCGTCGGTGTAGAGGGTCCCGTTTCCGCCGGTCTTGTTGGCGAGGCTGACGGTGTACTGGCCACCGCGCGTGGCGTCCTTCAACTCAAAAGTGGTGCCGGTGGAGTTGGTGGTCAGCGGCACGGAGCCGACGAACACGCCCTTGCCGGTGCCCGTGGCGTTGGCCGTCTCGACGCCTTCGCGGGTGGAGAGGACCTCACCGCTCGCGGCGTCGGTGACGACGAGCTGGCTGCTGGGGGTGCCGTCGGCGCGCATGCCCTCGACGCGGGTCTCGTACGCGAGGCGCGGGGTGCCGGACGCAGCCCAGACGACGAGGCGTGCGGCGTCGGTCCGGTCGACCGAGGTGAGGGCCGGCTCGTCGGTGTCCCCGGTCAGGCCCATGGTGGCCTTCACGGCGTCGGCCGCCTTGGCCGCGGCCTGCTCGGCCGAGAGCTTCGGGGTGAGCGAGGCGGGAGCGATGGCCGTCTTCACCGCCTTGTCCACCGACTTCACCGCTCCCCGGGAGTCCCGGTGGACGACGAGGTCTCCGCCAAGTACCGGGAAGCCGTTGTAGGTGCGCTCGTAGCGCACATGGCGATTGCCGTTCGCGTCGGTCAGGACGTCCTTGGCGACCAGCTTCTCCGTGCCGCCCAGTCCCAGGGCGCGGGCGGTGGCGGGGGCGTCGGCGCCCGCCTGGGCGAGCAGGGCGGCGCGCTCCTGGGCGGGGACGGGCGCGGGTGCGGCCTGCGCCAGGCCGGCGCCGGCCTGGAGGGCGCCTGCGAGCAGGGCCGAGGCGGAGAGAGCAGCGCCGACTGCGAGCTTTCGCTTCACGTAGCTTTCCTTCCGGATCCGACCGCATGGGTGCGGTCGCGCCTCGTTCCGTGGCACCGGTAGGTACCTGCAGGGGGCGGAACGAGGGCTGATGTGCCGCGCCGTACGCTCGTGCGGCGCCGCCGGAGGGGATCGGCCGGCGGTGCCCGTACGGGGCGACTGGCGGAAGCATGACAATCAGCGTGATCGACTGACCAGGCCTGGGCGGGAATTGGCGCTGTCTCGCCAGGTGGAACTCGCGCAAACCGGGTGAATCGGCCCGTCGCGGTGATGCCGCCGGGTGAACGGGTGAGAGCGATTCAGGAATTCGGCACCAACTCCGGCAAGACCGACGGCACCATGCGTGGTTTGTTCCTCTGGTCTGCACCTTCGGCCGCCCCCTTCGGCAGTGGCGGCAATGCGCCACACGGAATGGTTGCCGCAATACTCAGAAGCCTGTTAAGAGGAGCGGAAACCTCCCGGACCCAGGGCTCACGGCACATCCGCCCTCATACGGCGCAAGAAGGGCGGCGTTCAGCAGTGGCATGGGTCGCGGCAGCAACGCCACTGGTGAGAGAGGCGCGGGAGACCGCTCGGGCCGAACGCTCGGCGCACACTCGCCCAACAAAGGCGTCTTTCCCGAGGGGGTGCCGATCCCTTCCGCAGGGAGATCCCGCCCGAATAGCCGGGCCGCGGCGAAAGCCAAACGGAATCCGCCGCGGCGTGGCACGCCCATTCGTGGGGCGAACAGCCCCAGAGGAATGCCCCGCACATCTCTCGGGCCGGGTTGGCACATCCTGAGTCTGCTCGTAAGGCGCGGCGCCGGATGACCAGTTGCCGGCCCGGCCACGCTGGGTGAGGGCGCCGCGGCGCTTCCACATGGCCTGCAGGGTGCCGTAGCACCTGCGGTAGCGCTGCTTCCACAGGGCGCCGAGTGTGGCGGGCGCCTCGTCCAGGCCTTGGCGCACTTTTCGTACGAGGGTCGCCGGAGGAGGTCAGTGGCGGGTGGCGGCGACGGTGATGCCCAGTCCTATCAGCGCGACCCCGCCCGCGCCGCCGACCGCCGAGAGGCGGCGGTCCGAGCCGGCGAACCAGGTGCGGGCAGTGGCAGCTCCCAAGCCCCACATGGTGTCGCAGAGCAGGCCGATGACGGCCGGGACGAGGCCCAGGACCATGATCTGAAGTGGGATGCGCCCGGCGTCGTGGTCCACGAACTGCGGCAGGACCGCGACGAAGAAGACGAGGCCCTTCGGGTTGGTGACGCCGACGAGGAGTCCGTCCAGGATCGTGCGCAGGTCGCTGCGATCTCCGTCCGCCGTGACGGTCATGTCCGCGCGCAGACGGCCGCGGTGGCGCAGAGCCTGCGTGCCGAGGTAGACCAGGTACGCCGCGCCGGCGAATTTCACTGCCGTGAGGGTAGTGGCCGAGTTCTGGACCAGGGTTCCCAGGCCGAGGGCCACGACCAGCACGAGGGCGTAGCACCCCAGGAGGTTGCCCAGGACGGTGGCAGGGCGGCTCGGCGGCCGTGGGCGAGGGCTCGCCGATCACGAACAGGACGCTCGGTCCTGGGATGGCGATCACGATGAGCGACATCGCGGCGAATGCCAGAAGGTTCGAGGTGGACACCATGGGCCGGTTGCTTCCTGGTTCGGGCGCGGTGCCCGTTCGGCACGACGCTGTTGCTGTGCGGTTGTGGTGGTTGTGCTGGGCCGCCCGTTGGGCCGTACGGCGTGGGGCGAGGGCTATCGGTGCAGGAATGTGAGGGGGCGCGGGAGTAGTCGGTCCAGGACCGCCGGCGGGAGGGTGCGGTCGGCAACGGTGTGCGTGGGTGGTGGACGCGGTACCGTCCGCGTCGAGCCGGCCTGCCACGGCGCCTGGTGGCTGCTCATCGGGTCTACGGCTCTCGACTCGCGACGTGTGGGCGGTGTGCATGGGGCTCCAGGGGTTGCTCCCAGGAGCCTGAACGACCCGGCAGAATTCGATCAACTGATTGTGGAATCATGCAATCGTGATCACTGTGCGCTTCACCGAGACGGCAGCCGAGGACCTCGCGTTCTCCGCCTCCCCCCGGCTCGAAGCGGTCCATTCCTGGCACGTGCTCACCGACCCCGGACACCACGCCCTGCACGTGCCCTGGGTACGACGCTGCCACCGGCACCCTCCGGCCCTGCGCCGGCAGATGCGCGAGCACGGCTTCGTCGTGGCCGACTACATCCCGGCCTTCTTCGAATGCGGGGCGGACGATCACGACGCGGACTTCAGCGACCAGCTCGCGGCAGTGCGCGCGCTGCCGGCCGAGGAGCTGGCCGCCGAGCTCGCCCAGACCCTCGTCGACACCACGCACTACGACGGTCCGAGCTGGTCGAGGACATGACCACCCGGGATGCCGCCCTCGCGGAGCTTCGGCCGACCGACCGCGGCCGAGCCGCACGACTGGGCGACGTCCTCACCGACCCCCTTCCGGTCCCGGAAGGCGCGCTCACCGTGCTTGAGGACTACTGGAGTGCCGCCTTCGCCGAGGAGTGGCAGCGCGTCGAACCCACCCTGTACGAGGCGATCGCCCATGCCGGACATCGGATCGCCCACCAAGGCGTCTTCCCCATGCTCGGCACCCTGGTACCGCAGATCCGCATCGACCCGGCACAGCGGACTCTGCGCCTGGACCGCCCGCACGACCACGACATCGCCGTCACCCCGGACCGGCCGGTGACGTTCACCGCCAGCCACTACGTGTGGCCCCACGTCCGCGTCACCTGCGACGACCCGTGGCCCCTCCGGGTCACCTACCCGGCACTGCCCCTCGCCCCCGCCTCCGCACCGCGCTCCGCGAGCCAGGAGGCTCCTCTCCGCGCTCAGGGCGCTGGCGGCCGCACCACGCCTGCAGATCGCGACCTGCCTCGCCACGCAGAGCCGCAGCACCCAGGAACTCGCCACCCTCCTCGGCCTGTCGCAGTCCGTGATCTCCCGCCACCTCCAACAGATGACCCAAGCGGGACTGACCACCACCCGACGCGAGGGCTACTACGTCCTCTACTCCCTCGACCCAACCCGCCTCGACCAGATCGCCGCGGCCCTCGCCGCTCTCGCCGCACCGCGCGACTGACACAGCGGCCCGGGCTCATGGAGCATCTGTCGAACCCGGCGCCTCCCATCCGACGGGAATGAGCTGTCCTACGCCTCCCGTCGGCCCGGGCGCGGGACAACAGACCCGTGGTGGTCCAGCTGGCGGCGCATGTCGAGCAGGTGGTGGCGCAGCTCGTGCAGGGTGTGCACGGCGAGCCAGCGTAGGGAGCGCTCCGTCCGCTCGGGGTAGGTGTAGATCAGCGTGCGCTCCCAGTCGACGGCCGACAGGCGATCGAGGGAATGGGCGAACAACTGTGCGGCATAGTGCAGTTGGCGGGAGACGTCGGTCGGCTCCTGGGCGGCGTATCCGTCGAGTTCGACCCGTTCGTCACGTCCCATGGGTTCGGCGACCGGCGTTTCGCATCGCCGCGCGGCCAGCAGGCGTTCGCGTTGCACGAGCAGCACGTCGCGCACGTGGCAGGCGTACTCGAGGGGTGACCACACCTGCGGCGCCGGGCGCCGCCGCAGCGCGGACGGCTCTGCCTTCAGGAGCTCGGCGTACGCGTCCACGTGGCTCCTGGCCAGCGCCGGGACCGCAGGACCCTGGGCAAGGTCGTAAACGAAATCGCACTCCGTGCAGGCCATCACACACCGACGTTAGCAAGCCCTCGCCCTGCCGACTCCCCGCGCCGTCTACCTTCGCCGTCGACAGCGCGCCGGCTACGCTTCCGACCGGCACGACGGCGACGCCGCTCGACGCCACCGGTGAGGACCTGGTGACCGCGATCCTCGCCACCGCGCACGCGGGGCCGCACGGTGAAGCCGCCTCGCTCGCCGCGCGATGGGAGGCCTGGGCGCTGCAGGCGCATGGTCCGGGACCCGCAGCGCGCCCGAGATCTCGGCCCCCGCCTGCGTCTCGCTGCGACGCCGCGTCCCCGGACAGCGACCGGGAGCCACGGAAGCCGTGCAGCGCCGGCCGGAGATGCTGCACTCCGTGCCACGGGCGCTCACCCCGGGGCAGTGAGACCACGGGCACCCGGATGGGCCGCATCGGCCCATGGAAATGCCCCTGGGTCTGACGACGGGGGACGCCGGCTCCTCCACGCCCGAGGGGTTCCTGTGATCTCGTCGGAACGGGCAAGGCCGGGGGGGAACTGCAGCGCCGGGCCGGAGTCAAGCCCTGGCGCCGGCGCTGCGGACGGCAAGACCCAGCGCGGTGCCAGGTTCCGCCGAAGGTCTCACGTGCACCCGTCACGCGTGCACGGACCGCGATCGCCGCCGGTCTGCACTCGATCGATGGATGCGCTGAGCCCGGGTCCGACGGCTACTTCTTCCAGTCGACCGAGGTGGCCATGAGCGCGTACTGGCCGCACTCGCCGCCGAACGCCCAGTGCCCGCGGCCGACCCACTTGCCGTAGATGACCTTGCCGTTGCCGCACTCGGTCGTGGCGCGCGCCTGACCGGAAGTGACGGTGCAGGAGGCGGTCCACTTGTGGGTGTTCGACTGCCAGTTCTCGCAGTGGTACCCGGGGCCTGCAGCGCTTGCCATTCCCGGAAGTGCGACGACCATCCCGCCGGCGAACACCGCCGTGGCCACGGCGGCGCCGATGCGGCGTACTGCGTGCTTCATACTTCTTCCCGATGCTGCCCGCTGAAGACGCCACGTACGGGACACAGCGAGCGAAACGTCCCGTACCGGTGGGTAAGGTTACGAGCCGCCTTGATCGTTTAACAAATTCAGGAAGTGAGGGACACCCCTCCGAGCAGGCTGGTCACGCCGCTCCGGACGGCCTGCAGCACGTGCCCACCGGAGCGAGGTGGAGAACGAGTCGATGGATCGGCGCCTACGCCACCACCCGTGGCCGGGCCCCTGGTCGACCGCGAGCCCTACCTGCCCAAGGCAAGGCCTGAACCGAGTGCCGGACGTCTTTCTCCACCCGTCCCGGCGGCCCACAGCCAATCCCTTGCTCCAGGTGGTGACACCGTCGCCCGCCGAAACCCAACCTCGCTCGCGCATGCTGGAGGTTGAACAGCAGACCGAGTCCCCCGGCTGGTCTTACGATCACGGCCTTGCGGCCCGATGAGTTCTACGACCACGCACGTGCGGCTGCGGATGACGAGCTCCGGCTTCCGTTGGCAAGGATGACCGGATGGGACATCAGCCCCTTCGAGGCGGACGGACTACGCGTCTGCGCACTCCGCCCGCCCGTTCTGCCCGAGGCGCGACGGCACGGCGAAGACCCGGCGGACTGCGACGAGTGCCGCTCGCGCAACGAAGGCACCTGGTTCGACGACCGCTGGCGACTGGCCCGGATACCGGGCGTCGGCGTGCCACTGGTGCTGATGCTGTACCCGCGCGACCACCACGACATGGCAGATCCG
>NZ_JBEYXK010000148.1:0-13014 GCF_040645035.1 Streptomyces sp. NPDC046876
GCCGGTCCTTCGGGACCGGCCGCCACCGCTTTTTGCATGCAGGGGGAGGGGGAAGAGAGGGGGCGCGGGCAGGGCCGGGGGAACGAACCCCGCCCGCGCCGGGTGCGCAGAGCCCAGGGGTACGGGGGGAACCCCGGCTCATGCGCGGCCGATGACCAGTCGGCTCGTTCTGTACTGCGCCACAGGTTCGAAAAGTGTTACAGCGCGTTGAAGGCGCCGGTCGTGCGCCGCGTCACGGGCGACGAGGACGGCGTCGGGACGGCCGGGACCGCCGGGGCGAGCGTGGGCGCCTTGAGGACGTCACCGCTGTTGCCCGAGGAGCGGGGCACGGTGGTGGAGCCCTTGGTCCCGGACGGCCCGTCGAGGAGCGCCTCGCAGTAGTGCGGGATCCGGGCGAGGCCCTGGGCCAGCTTGGACAGCCGCTCGCGCCGGTCGTTGGTCATGTGCCCCGAGCGGTACGCCTCGCACAGGTCGACCGCCTTCAGGCGGATCTCCTTGTCCTTGTCGTGCAGCTCGGTCGCGCCGCCGAGGGTCTCCTTGCCGGCCCCGCCCCCGGCGCCGCCCGTGGCGGCCGAGCCCGACGAGCTTCCCGTACCGGCGCCGAAACCGGATTCCGCGCCGGTTCCGCCCTCCTGTGCCGAGCCGTCGGCGAACCCGCCCCCGGCCGCGGCGCCGCCGGCCGTGGGCAGGGAGCCGTCGGGGCTGCGGAAGGGGTGGGGGCGCAGCTGCGGTCCGGAGCTCGGGCCCGCGGTGCCGCCGGCCGGGGCCGGGTCGTCGTCGGCGCTGAGCGAGACGGCGGGCCCGGGGGCGGCGGTGTCGTGGGTGACGCGGTCGAGCAGGCCGGCGCCCGCGGCGGCGGCGATGCCGCCCACGGCGACGCTGGCGAGCGCCGCGGCCAGGGCGAACCGCACCTGGCGGGGGCGCCGGGCTGCGGGTGCCGAGGCGAAGGGGGAGGCGGGCACGAAGGTGCCGAGGTCCACCACGGGTGCCGTGGCGGTGGTGGCGGCCGCTACCGCGGAGGCTTCGGCCGACGGCGCGGTGGAGCCGGCGCGCGCCGCGCGGAAGGCGGCGACGGCCGCGGCCTCCCCGGGCAGCTCGGCCCCGGCGGGCGCCGCGGGGGCGGCCAGCATGTCGAGGGCGGCCCGCAGGCGTGCTTCCGCTTCCCGGTCGCGGGCGTCGCCGACGGGGGCGGCCGGCCCGCCGCGCAGCACTCGTTCCGCCGCGGCCTCGTCCAGCCACCTGTTGCGCTCGTCGGCCATCACATGTCCTTCTGCGTCCGCCAACGTGAATGCGTCACACCGGTTTGCTCTACGAGGCCAGCGCCCCGGCCGCGCTGTGCCGGAACGGCGTCGAGATCCCGCTCGACGGCAGCGCCCCGTGCCGGGCCACCGGCATTATGGCCGACCCCGGCCGGCGGGTTTGACCCAGGCTCCGGATCCGTCTCGAAGCCGCCCTCCGCGCCGAGCATCTCGGCCAGTTTCTTCAGTCCCCGGTGGGCTGCGGTGCGTACGGCGCCCGGCCGCTTGCCGAGGGTCTCGGCGGCGCTCTTGGCGTCCAGTCCGACCACCACGCGCAGCACCACCGCCTCCGCCTGGTCCTGCGGGAGGCGGGCGATCAGCGCCATGGTCCGTCCGGTGGACAGGGCCTCCATGGCCTCGCCCGCGGTGTCGGAGTCGGCGGCGCGGCCCGTCAGCTCGGTCTCGTCGCCGCCGATGGCGGGCCGGCGGCCGCGCATGCGGATGTGGTCCAGGGCCCGGTTGCGGGCGACCCGGGCGGCCCAGCCGCGGAAGCGGTCGGCGTCGCCGGAGAAGGAGTCGAGGTCGCGGGCGATCTGCAGCCATGCCTCGGACGTCACGTCCTCCGCATCGCCGTCGCCGACGAGCGTGCGGACGTACCCGAGCAGGCGCGGGTGCACGGAGCGGTACACAGCGCGGAAAGCGTTCTCGTCGCCGCCCTGCGCCGCGAGCACGGCGGCGGTCAGCTCCGCGTCGTCCCCCAGCAAAGTCCCCAACCGTTCCACTGTCCTGTACGTGTGGCGCAAATCAGCACGTTACGGCTTTCAAGTACCTTCGTCCACGAGTTGTACGGGGAGCAACCAATCGTGCGCGAAGCGGGGTGTGACACAAAACGCACGCGCGGCGCTGAGGGGAGTACGGGCTTGTCGCACGAGCCCGTACGGACGGCGACCGGGGCCTCTCCTGTGGGGGGTGGCGGCCTCGGTCGTCTTCCACCCCCTCCTTCCGCCCTTTCCACGGCTCCTCCCCGCGAGCCGCGACGGCGCGTGAAGCACGTCAGCGCCCCAGCGCGTCACCCATCATCCTTCCGGCTCACTTCCGGGTGAAATCCCGGGGTGCGTGCGCCATGTCCCACCCCGCGTCGCTAGCGTGGCGGCACACCCGCGTCGCGTCCCGAGGAGTCCCCCGCTGTCCAGCCATCTTCCGGCACAGGCCCGCGGCAGCTCCGCCCCGTTCCACCCCTGCGGCCTGGTGCGCTTCAACGCCCTGCCGACCGAGGCGGCGGAGGCCGCCCTGCTCCAGTGCTGCGGCAGCCTGCGCTGGGCGCAGCGGGTGGCCGCGCACCGGCCGTACCCGGACGCGGGCGCGCTGCGGGCCGCGGCCGACGAGGCCTCGTACGACCTCTCCCAGGGGGACCTGGCGCAGGCGCTGGCCGCGGAGCTCCCGGTGGAGCTGGGGCGCGGAGCCCCGTACGCGGCGCTGCTGGCGCTGGCCGCCGCCCATGCGGAGTACGAGCGCAAGTTCGGGCACGCCTTCGTGATCTGCCTCGACGGGCATCCGCCGGAGGAGCAGGCCGACCAGCTGCTGGGTGCGATCCGGTGCCGGATGGAACTGGAGGTGGACGAGGAGCGGGCGATCTCGGCGGACGAGCTGCGCCGGCTCGCCCAGGTGCGGCTCGCCGACCTGACGCATTGGCTCGCCTCTCCGGAGGGGGCGACTGCGGCCGATTCGGGCTATTCGGCCCCGTGGGATAGGCCGTCCGTGCCTGTTTGATCACACCGGCGGACCCCGCGCGAAGGAACCGACAAAGCGTCGCTACGATGTCCGGGGCCGGTGGACCGTACCCGGCCGGGCCCGACCGACAACGAAGCCGGCTGGCCCCCGCCCCGCTTCCGGAGGGTTTTCCGTGCCGGCTGGAACGTTGTACCGCGGCCGGGAAGGAATGTGGTCCTGGGTGGCTCATCGAGTCACCGGCGTCCTCATTTTCTTCTTCCTGTTCGTACACGTCCTCGACACCGCTCTCGTCCGCGTCTCCCCCGAGGCGTACGACGATGTCGTGGCTACCTACAAGACTCCGATCGTCGCGCTGCTGGAGTACGGCCTCGTCGCCGCCATCCTGTTCCACGCGCTCAACGGTCTCCGTGTCATCGCAGTGGACTTCTGGTCCAAGGGACCGCGTCACCAGAAGACGATGCTCTGGTGGGTCGTGAGCATCTGGATCCTGCTGATGGTCGGGGCCCTGTACCCCGTGCTCGGCCACGCAGCTGCTGAACTGTTCGGGAAGTGACGCGCATGTCCTCTGACACTTCTTCCGCCCAGGCCATCGGCGACGTGGAGGGCGTGAGCCTCTACGACGTCGACAACCCGGCTCCGTACATCGAGGCCCCGCGCAAGCGCACCGGCAAGACGCCGCGCTCGACCCGCGGCAACTTCGAGATGGCCGCGTGGCTCTTCATGCGCCTCTCGGGCATCGTGCTCGTCGTGCTGGTCATCGGCCACCTGCTCATCCAGCTGGTGCTGGACGGCGGCGTCTCCAAGATCGGCTTCGCCTTCGTGGCCGGCCGCTGGGCGTCCCCGTTCTGGCAGGTCTGGGACCTGCTGATGCTGTGGCTCGCCATGCTGCACGGCGCCAACGGCCTGCGTACCGTCATCAACGACTACGCGGAGCGCGCGAACACGCGGCTGTGGCTGAAGGGCCTGCTCTACACCGCCACGGTGTTCACCATCCTTCTGGGCACGCTGGTGATCTTCACCTTCGACCCGAACATCCGCTAGGCAACGGGGCTGAGGCGACACATCTCATGAAGATCCACAAGTACGACACCGTCATCGTCGGCGCCGGCGGCGCGGGCATGCGCGCCGCCATCGAGGCGACGAAGCGCAGCCGCACCGCGGTCCTGACGAAGCTCTACCCCACCCGCTCCCACACGGGCGCCGCGCAGGGCGGCATGGCCGCCGCGCTGGCGAACGTGGAGGAGGACAACTGGGAGTGGCACACCTTCGACACGGTCAAGGGCGGTGACTACCTGGTCGACCAGGACGCCGCCGAGATCCTGGCGAAGGAGGCCATCGACGCCGTCCTCGACCTGGAGAAGATGGGCCTGCCGTTCAACCGCACCCCGAACGGCACCATCGACCAGCGCCGCTTCGGCGGCCACAGCCGCAACCACGGCGAGGCCCCGGTCCGCCGCTCCTGCTACGCGGCCGACCGCACCGGTCACATGATCCTCCAGACGCTGTACCAGAACTGCGTCAAGGAGGGCGTGGAGTTCTTCAACGAGTTCTACGTCCTGGACCAGCTGATCACCGAGGTCGACGGCGTCAAGAAGTCCGCCGGCGTGGTCGCGTACGAGCTGGCCACCGGCGAGATCCACGTCTTCCAGGCGAAGGCCGTCATCTACGCCTCCGGCGGCAACGGCAAGTTCTTCAAGGTGACCTCCAACGCGCACACCCTCACCGGTGACGGCCAGGCGGCCTGCTACCGGCGCGGCCTGCCGCTGGAGGACATGGAGTTCTTCCAGTTCCACCCGACGGGCATCTGGCGCATGGGCATCCTGCTGACGGAGGGCGCCCGCGGTGAGGGCGGCATCCTCCGCAACAAGGACGGCGAGCGCTTCATGGAGAAGTACGCGCCGGTCATGAAGGACCTCGCGTCCCGTGACGTCGTCTCGCGCTCCATCTACACGGAGATCCGCGAGGGCCGCGGCTGCGGCCCCGAGGGCGACCACGTGTACCTGGACCTGACGCACCTGCCGCCGGAGCAGCTGGACGCCAAGCTCCCGGACATCACGGAGTTCGCGCGCACCTACCTCGGCATCGAGCCGTACACGGACCCGATCCCGATCCAGCCCACCGCGCACTACGCCATGGGCGGCATCCCGACCAACGTCGAGGGTGAGGTCCTGGCGGACAACACCACCGTCGTCCCGGGCCTGTACGCGGCCGGCGAGGTCGCGTGCGTGTCGGTGCACGGCGCCAACCGCCTGGGCACCAACTCGCTGCTGGACATCAACGTCTTCGGCAAGCGCTCCGGCATCGCCGCGGCCAAGTACGCCGCCGAGAACGACTACGTCGAGCTGCCGGAGAACCCGGCCCAGCTGGTGGTCGACCTCGTCGAGCAGCTGCGTGACTCCACGGGCACGGAGCGGGTCGCCGACCTGCGCAACGAGCTCCAGGAGACGATGGACGCCAACGTGTCGGTGTTCCGCACGGAGCAGACCATCAAGACCGCGGTCGAGAAGATCGCGGAGCTGCGCGAGCGGTACAAGAACGTCTCCATCCAGGACAAGGGCAAGCGGTTCAACACGGACCTGCTCGAGGCCATCGAGCTGGGCAACCTGCTCGACCTGGCCGAGGTCATGGCCGTCTCCGCCCTGGCCCGCAAGGAGTCCCGCGGTGGCCACTACCGCGAGGACTACCCGAACCGCGACGACGTCAACTTCATGCGCCACACCATGGCGTACCGCGAGGTGGCGGCCGACGGCAAGGACTCTGTCCGGCTCGACTACAAGCCCGTCGTCACCACCCGCTACCAGCCGATGGAGCGTAAGTACTGATGGCCACCCCCACCCTCGACAAGGTGGAGGCGGAGTCCGCCGCCTCCCCGTACATCACGGTCACCTTCCGGATCCGCCGCTTCAACCCCGAGGTCTCCGACCAGGCGGAGTGGCAGGACTTCCAGATCGAGATCGACCCGAAGGAGCGCGTGCTCGACGGTCTCCACAAGATCAAGTGGAACCTGGACGGCACGCTGACCTTCCGCCGCTCGTGCGCGCACGGCATCTGCGGGTCCGACGCGATGCGGATCAACGGCAAGAACCGCCTCGCCTGCAAGACGCTGATCAAGGACATCAACCCCGAGAAGCCGATCACGGTCGAGGCCATCAAGGGCCTGACCGTGATGAAGGACCTCGTGGTCGACATGGAGCCCTTCTTCCAGGCGTACCGGGACGTCATGCCGTTCCTGGTCACCAAGGGCAACGAGCCGACGCGCGAGCGTCTGCAGTCCGCGGAGGACCGCGAGCGCTTCGACGACACGACGAAGTGCATCCTCTGCGCGGCCTGCACCTCCTCGTGCCCGGTGTTCTGGAACGACGGCCAGTACTTCGGCCCGGCGGCCATCGTCAACGCGCACCGCTTCATCTTCGACTCGCGTGACGAGGCCGGCGAGCAGCGCCTGGAGATCCTGAACGACAAGGACGGCGTGTGGCGCTGCCGCACCACGTTCAACTGCACGGACGCCTGCCCGCGCGGTATCGAGGTCACCAAGGCGATCCAGGAAGTCAAGCGCGCCCTGATCACCCGCCGCTTCTGACCTTCCCGGTCGCAGCTGCACGACGAAAGCCCCGCCCCCCGGTTTGTGCACGGGGGGCGGGGCTTTCGCCTCTTCTGATGAACGGGCCGTCTTCCGGCCGCCGAGCCGCGGGCCGTCCTACGATGATGCTCTCGACAGCAGCCCACGGGAGGCACGTGATGTCCGCAGCACCCGCTGAGCAGCCCTACGGCGAAGCAGCGCCCCCGGCGACGAAGACACTGCTTGACGTTGCCAACGAAATCATCGAGCAGTGCCCCGGCTACCGAGTCGAGATCATCGGAGGTCAGATCTTCGTGACCCCACCGCCCGACGGCCCTCACGCGGAGGCGCTGACCGAGCTGATGCTGCCGTTCCTCGCAGCAGGACTACACCGAGAGAAGGCGAGGGTGCTCCAAGGTATCGGCCTCTGGCTGCCTGACGGCCCCTATGACTACGCCATCCCGGACCTCTCCGTGGTCGATGCCGACTACAAGGAACACTTGGCGAAGTTCAACTGCTACGGGCCCCTCCCGTTCCGCCTCGTTCTGGAGGTCACCTCCGGCAACTACCAGGCCGACCTGCACGTCAAGACCACCGCCTACGCCAATGCCAAGGTCCCCGTCTACGTGATCGTCGACCGCAAGCACAACCGCCTGCACGTCCTCACCGACCCCGCACAGGACGACTACGCCACCCACCGCCTCCACGCCCCCGGTGAGCTGGTCACCCTGCCTGAGTCGATCGGTGCCAAGGTCACCCTGGACGTCGCCGAGGTCCTCACTGCGGCGGGGAAGGCGGCGGCCCAAGCCGAGTAGCACCTCGGGGGATGTTCAGGGTGGTGTGCGGGTCGTCCCCGATGGTCCGTGGATCTTCACGGGCGCAGGCTTGGGGCATGACGAAGATTGCGAACTCCCGCTCTCATGGCCCCCGTTGGACTGCACTCGCCGCCGGTTGCGCGGCACTGGTGGCCGTGGTGGGCGGGGCTCTGCCCGCTGCTGCGGCAGGTGGGGCGGGGCAGGGGTCCGCCGCAGTCGCCGCACCGGCTCCGCGGCTCGACCGGGAAGCCCTGCGGGAGCTGATGGCGCCGGACGAGGTGGCCGCCGGGACCATGGTCCGGGTCTCGGCGCCCGGGCTCCGGTGGACCGAGGCGACGGGCGGGCTGTCGCAGGATCCGGCGGCGTCCTTCCGGATCGGGAGCGTCACCAAGGTGTTCACCTCCACCGTGGTGTTGCAGCTGGTGGCCGAGGAGCGGTTCACGCTGGAGACTCCCGTACAGGAGCTCCTGCCCGGGACCCTGCCCGCGCACTGGCACCCCATCACCGTCGGACAGCTGCTCAGCCACACCAGCGGGCTCGGGCTGCCCTGCGTGGCCCCCGAGAACCCGCAGGCGCCGACGCCCGCCGCGGTGATCGCCGCGCTCACCGACCCGGCCTGCCCGGCGCCCGAGTACCCGGTCACCCGGCAGCAGTACAACGGCTTCAACTACTTCCTCGCCGGGATGGTGGTCGAGAAGGTCACCGGGCACCGGTACGCGGACGAGGTGCAGCGGCGGATCGCCCGGCCGCTCGGGCTGCGGCACACCTATCTGCCCGCCCCCGGCGACACCGCGATGCCGACGCCCTCGCTCGCCGCGCCCTCCGCGGTCGAGCCGTGGGCCTGGGCCGAAGGCGGGATGATCTCCAACGGCCCCGACCTGGAGCGGTTCCTCGGGGCCCTGCTGCGCGGCCGTCTGCTCCCGCCCGCCCAGCAGCGCGAGCTGTTCGCGATGCCCGCGCTCTCGCAGGGCGCGCAGGACCGGTTCAGCAACGCCGGCCTGTTGCGCGCCGAGCTGGCGGACGGCACGGTCGTCTGGGGCAAGACCGGCTCCATGGAGCCCTACACCAACGGGGTCTTCGGCACGGGCGACGGCCGCCGGGTGCTCGTCTACTCGTACACCGGCGTCACCCGTGACCCGGTCGCGCAGCGCCGCCGCGCCGAGGACCTGGTCGCCGCCGCCTTCTGAACCGGGTTACCGGGTCGCGCGGACGGCCGCTGTGCAAAGATCGGCCCCATGAGCGAGCAGCAGCCGAATCCCTACGCGAGCAACAACGGGGCGCCGGGCAGCCCGAGTTACGGCTACCCGCAGCCCTACCCGGCGAACCCGGGCTACCAGCCCACCGTCGGCGGCGCGGGCATCCCGGCCCAGCCCCACCAGCCGCCGGCCTACCCGCCGGCCCCCCTCCCCGGCCCGGCCACGGGCGGCGGCGGATCCGGTCTGGCGCTCGGCGACATCACCATCGCCGGCGACCAGATCATCACCCCGTCGGGCACGATGCCGCTCAAGGGCGCGATGTGGAACGCGCAGGACCTCTCCCGCACCGAGACGAAGATCCCGCCGCACGCCATCGTGCTCGCGATCGTCTTCTTCCTGTTCTGCCTGCTCGGCCTGCTGTTCCTCCTCATGAAGGAGAAGACCACCACCGGCTACATCCAGGTCACCGTCACCAGCGGCGGCCGGCACCACTCGACGATGATCCCGGCGACCGACCCGGGCACCTTCCAGTGGGTCATGGGACAGATCAACTACGCGCGCTCCCTCAGTATCTGACGACTGATCGTCGGGTCGGTGATGCCGGTGTCATCCGCCGGCATCACCGCCTTGCTGAGGATCACCGCCAGCATCCGGTCCCCCTCGAACGGCAGCCAGCCGGCCTCCGGCCCCCGCTCCGACCGGCCTGCCGGGACGATGCACAAGTACTGCTCCCCCGGGTCCATGAGGACGTTGCCCGAGCCCAGGTGGATCCGGTACGCGCGCAGCTCGCCCCGCACGTGCAGGTAGCGGCCCTCGACCCGGCAGCGGTCGGCGATGGCGAGCCGCGGCACCAGCCGCTCCAGCAGGGCCCGGCGGGTCTCGGCGCTCTGGTTCAGCTCGCCGAAGCCGTACCCGGACCAGTAGGTGCGGAAACGGCCTCGAGCTCCAGGCCGCCGCGGCGGCCCTCGGCCGTGGTCTCGTCGACCACTCTCACCTTTCCCATGTCCCGCAGCGTACGAGCGGCCACCGACAGTCCGTGACGACGGCCCGTAGGGCCCGGTACGGCCCGGATGGCAGGCGGACCGGCGGCGTGCCACGCTGGGAGGTGGGCCCGGTCTCGCACGGACGCACCGAGAGGGCCGCCATGGCCGATTTCCTGGTCAACACGACCACCCGGGACTTCCAGTTCCAGCCGTTCGCCGCCGCGCAGCTCGGCACCACGTACACGGTCATGTGGGCCGACGGGAGCGACGCGGCCGTCAAGGGGCAGCTCCTGAAGACGGACGGGACAAGGATCGCCGGGGAGTTCACGGTCAACGTGCCGACCCCGACGGACGGCAGCACCAGCCGCGCGTGGCCGGCCTTCGCCTTCTCCGGCTCCAACACCTTCGCGGTCTGGGTGGAACTCCCCTCCGCCGCCCCGCCGCCCGCGCCCCGGGTGAAGCTGCAGCGCTTCTTCGACGGGCAGCGGCAGGGCTCCGAGATCCAGGTCAACACCTCGGACATCGACCCGGGGACCCGGCCCGGCGTCACCCGTCTGCCCGACGGCGGCTGCGTGGTCGTCTGGCTCGGCGCGCGGCAGGACCGGCGCGTCCTGGCGCGCCGGTTCGATGCGGAGGGCGAGGCGACGGGCCCCGAGTTCTCCGTCGCCACCGCGGCGGGCGGGCACACGGGGGCGGCGGTGACCGTGCTCTCGGACGGGAACTACGTCGTCGCATGGAACGCGGCGGCCGGCAACCGGCTCACGTTCCGGTTCTTCGACCTCGACGGGGACGCCCCGCGCGGTGGCGAGTTCAGCCCGAACCTCACCGCGTTCGCCGGCCGGGGCGCGCTCGCGCCGCTCGACGACGGCCGCTTCGTGCTGGCGCACCTGAGCCGGATCCGGGACAGCGACCTCGGCGAGATGCAGAGCACCGTCGTGGCGAGCGTGTTCGACGCCGACGGCGCCGAGGTGGCCGCCGTCCCGGCCGGCGAGCCGCGGGGCGTCACCCGCTCCTCGCCCGCGCTGGCGCCGCTTCCCGAGGGGCGCTTCCTGCTGGGCTGGGTCGAGCGGAGCGCCGTCAGCCCCGACTCCGTCCCCACGGTGATGGCGGCGCTGTGCTCCGCCGACGGGGGCCTGCTCGCCGAGCCGGTGACGGTGAGCACCGCCGCGGACGGCACGCGGTTCCAGCTGTGCGCGGCGACGGCCGTCGGGGGGAACGGCGCCCAGAGCGCACTCCTCGTATGGGCGGACGACAGCCCCGCCAGCGGCGGCGGCACGCCCGCCTTCTCGGTCCGCGGCCGCACCTTCGAGGTCACGGCGGCAGGACGGCTCCTCTGATCCGGCTGCGGGCAGCGGCGCAGGCGCCCAACGATTTGAACTCGTTCGAAAGATGACTTGAACCCGTTCAAAGACAGGTCTACAGTCAGTCCTGCCAACGAGTTGAACACGTTCAAGGGGGGCGAGGGCAATGGACCTCACCGTCGTCGCATACGTCATCTACCTGCTCATCAGCATCGGACTCACCGTCTGGGTGGCCCGCACGCTCAGCCGCAACGGGCGCGTCTTCATCGCCGACGTCCTGCACGGCAACGAGAAGCTCGCGGACGCCGTGAACCACCTCCTGGTGGTCGGCTTCTACCTCGTCAACATCGGCTTCGTAACCCTCTACCTGAGGTCGGCCGACAGCATCGACACCGCACGCGGCCTCTTCGAGGCACTGTCGGTCAAGCTCGGCGTCGTCCTGCTCGTCCTCGGCGTGATGCACCTCGGCAACGTCTGGGTGCTGAACAAGATGCGCCGCCGCGGGATCATGGAGCGCCAGCAGACCCCGCCCGTCGCCCCGCAGGGCTGGACCGCTCCGGCCGGGGCCTGACCGATGTCCACCGCAGCGCAGGCGCAGGCCACCCGGTACCTGACCGTCCTGTACGACGCGCACTGCCCGCTCTGCGTCCACATCCGGCACTGGCTGCTCGGACAGCGCTGGCTGGTGCCGCTGCGGCTGGTGCCGGCCGGGTCCCAGGAAGCGCAGCGGCGCTTCCCGCGGCTCGACCACGCCGCGACCCTGCGCGAGATCACCGTGATCGGCGACTCCGGGCAGGTGTGGACCGGCACCGACGCCTTCATCGTGTGCCTGTGGGCGCTGGCCGAGCACCGGCCGAAGGCCAACTGGCTCGCCACCCCGGCGGGCCGGCCCTTCGCCCGGGCCGCCATGTACACGGCCTCGGCCTGGCGCCAGGCGGTCCGCACGGGGGTCGGACCGCAGGGCGCGCCGGACGGCACGGCGCAGGCACAGTCGGACGCGGGGACGTGGGCGGTCGCGGATCCGGAGGGCACCGCCTGTGGCGACCACTGCTCCGCGCCCCGATAGGCTCGTACACCGTGACTGATCAGAAGGCTCCCAAGAGCGAACAGACCCGCACGCTCATCCTCGAAACCGCGCTCCGCCTCTTCCAGGAGCGCGGCTTCGACAAGACGACCATGCGGGCCATCGCCAAGGAGGCCGGAGTCTCGGTCGGCAACGCCTACTACTACTTCGAGTCCAAGGAACACCTCGTCCAGGGGTTCTACGACCGGATCGGCGCCGCCCACCAAGCCGCGGTCCGACCCATCCTGGAGCAGGAGACGGACCTGCAGAAGCGGCTCGCGGGCGTGCTGACGAGCTGGCTCGACATCGCGGCGCCGTACCACGAGTTCGCCTCGCAGTTCTTCAAGAACGCGGCGGATCCGGAGAGTCCGCTGAGCCCCTTCTCTCCCGAGTCCGAGCCGGCCCGCAAGGCCGCGATCGACATGCACCGGGAGGTGCTGGCGGGCGCGAAGACGAAGGTGCCGGACGAACTGGCCGACGTGCTGCCGGAGCTGATGTGGCTCTCGCAGATGGGGCTGGTCCTGTACTGGGTCTTCGACCGGTCCCCGGACAGCGAGAAGTCGCGGCGGCTCGCCCAGCGCGGCGCGCAGTTGACGACGCGGGGCATCGTCCTGGCCCGCTTCCGGGTGCTGCGGCCGCTGGTACGGGAGCTGCACGAACTCTTCGCGGACTTCCTGCCGGGCATGGCCCAGACGGCCGCGTCAAGAAAGAAGCCCGCCTCGGCCCCCGACCCGGCCGAATAGGCCCCGCCCGGGCCCGGCAAATCCAGCCCCGCCGGCGTTCGAGGCGCGGGGCCTGGGGCGCCACCCCCCCCTGCGCACCTGCCCGACCGGGCCGGTCCGCCTTCGAAGCCGAGGCTCGGCAAAATCCAGCCCCGCCGGCGATTGAGGCGCGGGGTTTGGGGCGGCGCCCCAGCCACCCCGGCCCGCCGACCACCAGGCCCCTACCAGGCCCCCCGACCTTCGAAGCCGAGGGTCGACAAAACCAGCCCCGCCGGCGATTGAGGCGCGGGGTTTGGGGCGGCGCCCCAAGAAACCCGGCTCCGCCGGGCAGGGGGGGGCGCCCCCCCCCCCCCCCCCGGGGGGGGGCGTCGGGGTGGGGATGTGTGTTGGGAATAATGTGTTTATA
>NZ_JBEYXK010000149.1:0-12852 GCF_040645035.1 Streptomyces sp. NPDC046876
TCACCCTCGTCACCGCCGCCCACCTGTTCCTGACCGAACAGCGGAGGAGCCCAAAAGCCCCGTCCAGGGCCTGACCCTCTACCAGGCCCTGGACCGGCACCTGCCCCACCTGTCGGCAGACCATCCCATGGCAGACCTACGACACCACCTAACAAAGCACTACTAGGTGGGCCAGGGGGGTGCCCGGCAGCGGACCCCGCTGGTGGCGGTGGTGCGGGGACGGGTAGCCTCCGCCTGATCATCGGAGGGTGCCCGGCAGCGGACCCCGCTGGTGGCGGTGGTGCGGGGACGGGTAGCCTCCGCCTGATCATCGGTTCCGTTCGGGGGGAGAGACCATGCCGGTACACGTGGTGCGACGGGCTTCCGGCCTGCCGGTCCTAGCAGCCGTCACCGTGCTCTCCGTCGTCGGCTGCGCGGCGGATCCCGGGAAACGGGCGCCGGAGCCCGCACCGTCCTCCGCACCGCCCTCCGTCTCGGCCCTCCCTCCCGCGTACCGCCCGCTGACCGCCGAGCAGTTGGTGGCGGCCGCACTGCCCGCCGGGGCGGGCCCGGACTCGTACGGGAACCCCGTCTCCGTCCGCAAGAACGTCCGGGGCAGCAGCCCGGAGCCCGAGTCGTCGGACCCCGCCTGCGCGGAACTGTTCGCGGCCGCCCATGCCCGGCACGTCTCCCGGCCGACCCCGGTCGTCGCCGAGCAGACGTTCAACTGGAAGGGCGGCGAAGGCGGCGACAACGGCGGAAACTCCACCCTCGCCTCGTACGGGGCCACCGGCGCGCAGGACGCGTTCAGACTGGTCACCCAGGGACTGAGCACCTGCCACTCGTACGAGAGCCAGGGCCCGGGCAGGACCTACGACTGGACGATCACGTTCGGTGCCGCCCCGCACCTCGGGAACGAGGCGGTGCAGTTCGAGGCCACCGCCCCGACCGAGTCGGGCCCGCTCAAGACCCGGTACACGGTGGTCCGCACCGGGAGCGTGGTCGCCACGTTCACCAAGCGGGTGGCCGGTGACCTCGACATGCCGGCCTTCCCGCCCGACCTGATCGCCCAGCAGATCTCCCTCCTCCAGCAGGCGCAGAGCTAGGTCGTCTCTTTCGGATCTTGCCGGTTAAGCCCGCGTCGTCCGGTGCCGTGCATCGGCGCCTTGGCTGGGCGCCGCCGTACTGGACGTACTTGGTGCCCGGCCAAGGCGGCGAGGTGCGGTGCCGGGCGGCGCGGGTCAGGCAAGATCCGGAAGAGACGGCCTAGGCGAGACAACACAGGCCGCAGGGTCGTGCACCCATATGCAGGGACGGATCGGCAGAGATGAACAGCAACGCCGGCGCGCCTCCAGCTTCTCCCCATACCCCACGCCCGCCCTGGCACGGCACGGCTTCCGCGGCCTGCGCCTGCATCGGGTACACCGACGGCCGCCAAAAACAAGTCTCCCCCGTGATCGCCCACCGCGCCGTGCCAAAAGTCGCTCTCCTGATCGGGAAGGACGGCTTTCTTCTCCCCGACCTCCACGAATCCCCCCCCCGCCCGCCCACGGCTGTGTGTGGGGCGCGGCCGGCCGCCGGTCATCGTGGGCGAGGAGCCAGGCGACGACCTGGCGGCGGCCGAAATGCGGGTGCACGTTCACACCACCCGGCCGCTGGTCGCCGTAACCGCGCGGCGAACGTCGGACTGGAGTCAGGAACGCCCGTGGCCAGGCTCAAAGGGAGGCTGGGAACTGGTACGGAAGCCGGGAACAGTCACGAGTCCTTCTTGTCCAGGTAGGCGTTCAGCACATTGGTGAACTTCTCGATCCTCGCGTCCTCTTTCGCCCTGGCCGGGCCACCCTCGAAGACGGGGTCGTTGCTCCCCAGTCCGTGTTGGAGAGCGGGCATCATGACTTCCTGAAGGGCAACCTTGACTTCCTCAGGAACAAGCCGTGGTCCAGTCATGCGCGTCCTCCTTGGACACCGAGGATCTCCGCATAAGATCCCCGGCCAGGATCCAGGGATGTCCCCCCGTGAGGGGATGCGACACGTGCATGCGGGTCCATACGAGTCGGTCTCAGTGTTCACCTGTCCCACGTGAGGGGCAAAGCTCTCAGTCCGCGCATGGTGGTGGTCGATGTCCAGCGCAGGGTGCGGTCTTCAACCGCGGGTCGCAGGCCCGGCAGGCGGGTGAGCAGTGCGGGTAGTGCGGTGTGTAGTTCGGCGCGCATGAGGGCGGCCCCGAGGCAGTGGTGGGGGCCGCGGCCGAAGGAGAGATGGTGGTGTGGGCCGGTGCGGGTGGGTTCAAATTGGTCGGGGTTCTCGAACGCCTGCGGGTCGCGGTTGGCCAGACCGAATGCCACTGCCGCGCGGCGTCCGGTGGTGTCGATGCGGGTCATGCCGATGGTGATGGCGGGGCTGAACCGCAGGGTCTCCTCGAGCACCGGGCCCCAGAGAGCGGGTTCGGCCAGGAGTCTGGGAATCCAGCGGGGGTGGGTGAACAGGCACAGGAGGGCGTTGGCGAGCTGGCTCGCGGCCAGGACATGGCCGTCGAAGAACAACGAGGCCGCCAGCCCCGTCACCTCGCCGGCCGGAAGGTGCCCGCGGCGATGTACGGCGAGCAAGTCACGCAGAAGTCCCGACTGCAGATCGCCGCGGTCGAGGAGCTCGCCGACGGCTTCGTACAGGCCCAGCTCGGCACGGTAGAGGGCGGCGCCATCGACGTCGGCTGCCGTCGACCGGGCGCAGGACCAGCCGTACAACGTGGATCGGGCGTTCTCCGGTACGCCGAGGAGGTCGCAGTGCACGGCATAGGCGAACGGGATACAGAACTCCGCCTGTACATCGCGGGCCGGCCCTGCAGCGCGCATCCCCTCGATGAGCGTGTGGGCCCGGCGCTCGATCCCGGGCAGTCGGCGCTCCACCGCGCTCGCGGAGAACGCGCCGCTGAGCAGCCGGCGCAGCCGGGTGTGCTGCGGGGGGTCCATGTCCGTCACCGACATCGCGGACGCGGGTCCCGAAGGCACCTGGCGTACCGACGCCCGGCTGCGGCGAGGGTCGACCAGGAACCGGCGGCTCTCTTCGAAGCCCGTGATCAGCCGACGGTCACCGCCGGGCGGTCCGGTCAGGATCTCGCGCCGGGCCGCGCACACGAACGCACAGCCGCCCCTGCCCCAGACTCCAGGCATCGCCGCCCCTGCCGTGCCGGGCATCAGATCAGCGCCTTCCTGGACGGGGACCCGGGCGTGTCTGGGGTCGGCGCGGCTTGACGCGTCACGTCTCACCCGACACCGGCAGCGGCGCGGGCAGGGGAAACGGCCCGGGCGAAGCCGCCCGTAGCCGCGTAGAGGTCCGCGGAGTCAGAGGACAGGGCGGTAGCCAGGACCTTAGGTAGGTCCTGGCTCTGCTCGGGCCCGCGGGCGATGGTGAAGCCCCCGTTGCCGGTACCGCCGGCCGGCTCCCCTGTGACGAGCTGGCCATTCTTCGCGACCTGCTTGATATCGACGGCCTCGAAACCGTAAGCGAGGCCGCTGACGTTTTTCCCCGTCTCCACCTGGCACTGGCCCAAGCCGATGGACAACCTGTTGGCCAAATAGCTGCCTCCAAGCACGAAAAGAGGCTCCTTTCGGTGAGACCTGGGCGGTGGCCTGACCATGCGCCAGGTGCAGACCTGCGGCGGCATCGGGGCGTTGCCGGCGGCCTGCCCTACGCAGGCCGCTTCAGGCCGGCACGTCCAGGGCGTGCCCTCCTGCCATCACCGGGCGCGCCCTTGCCTTGTTCAGTCCTTGGGCTGCCAGCTGCGGGCGACGTGGCTGTTGGGGACCAGGACCTTCCAGCCGTCATAGATCTCGTGGCCGTCGGTGCGGGATGTCGTGGCGGGGCGGCTCCTGCCCGGCACGGGGCCGGGCAGGAGCTAGGGGTCACAGCAGGAGGCCTTCGGTGTTCTTCAGAAGCTGTGCAGCGTGGGTGTGGGTGGCAAGGACGCGTTCGACATCGGCCGGGGCGAGCTGGCCGTTGGCCGTGGCGACCTGTTCGCCGGCCTGGGCGTATTCAGCGGCGGCGGTGAGTGCGGCCAGTTCGGCGCTGGTGAAGCTGCCGGCATCGGCGAGCATGGTGTGCTCGGCCACCGGGGAGGCGAAGCCGGGTACGTGGACGGGGGCCAGCATCGGGTAGATGCCGAACTTCTCACACGAGTCGTCCCCGAGGACGGGGTAGGCGATCCATCCGGCATAGACACCGGCACACAGGCGGACATCGATACGGCCCCACTGACCTTCCTTGTGGATCTTCAAGGTGGTCTTCTCGTCGTGGCTCTTGCTGACCTCGGTGGTCTGGGTGGTGCTCTTGGACCACTTGAAGGAAGCCCCCCGCTTGACCTCGGCGCCCTTGACGTTGATGCCCGCCTCCGCCGACAGGCCGAACTCGAAGCCCTCGGTCGTGGAGTTGGTGACCGTGACCCGGACGCTGTCCAGGTACTCCTTCTCGATCGGCCCCTGGCACGGGATCGTCGCACAGACCTGCGGCGCCACACCCACCAGTCTTCCGACGAAGACCGCCACCATGGGGATGAACCCGAAGAACCACGGCTGGCTGTCCTGCCCGTGCAGCTCCTTGGACTGCTCGATGGCCTTGTCGTTCATACCCAGCGGCCATTCGCTCCAGTTCTCGTGGACGTGCACCACCTTGTCCTGGTGGAAGCTCTTGCCCCACCAATGTCCCTCGGCCTTCCGGGTCAGCTCCTGATAGCCGTCGGCCAGGGGAAACTCCTTCTCGACCTGCGCGCGGCTGAAGTTGCGACACCAGCCCAGCTGCATCGGCGCATACAGGATCGGGCTGACCATGTGGGGCATCCGGTTGAGGAACATCGTCTCCGGAGCGGTATAGGGGGTCTGCTTGGAGTCTCGGGGCAAGACGTTGTAGTCGCCCACCATGATGTCGCCGAACTTGCTGGACATACACAGCCCTTTCTCGCACAGATGTGTGGGGGGGAGCGGCCAGGCCGACACCGCACACAAACCCGCGGTGCCAGTGGCGGACCCAGCCGCACGAAGGCAGTACCAACCCGCGCCTACATCAGGCGGACGGCACGCCCTCACCCTTCCCTCCCACACCCGGTGCACGCCCGCCGACTGTCACCCACAAGCACGGCGCACGCCCCAGGGCACAAGAATCACTCCCAGCGCACAAGCCGGTGCGCTCGGGCCACGACACACCAGCCCCTGTACTGCAACGCTTCCCCGCGCACGCCGCTACTCGTGCGGGCATGTCAGGAGCTCTTGCCCGTCCAGCTGCAATCCGCCGAACGCCGGCAGTGGGCCCGCCACCGCTGGCCCACTTCTACATTCCACTGCGCCACCGAGGGTCAGCCCGTGCGGCACCTGCCTGTCGGCGCCCCCTCTAAGCCCGGCAGACCGGCCCTGTAGCCCCCTTGTGGGAGGACTGCACCAGCGCGGTCCCGCCCGGGTCAGCACGGGGTGAAAAGAGTGCCGGTTCCTGTCCTGCTTCTCCCCACTCCACGCCCGCCCCCAACGTGGCCAGGCACGCCACACGGCTTCACCGGCCTGCTCCGGCAGTCGGCCCTACCAAGGGCCGCAATGCACCGGGGCCTGCCTCACGGTGACCCACCGCGGCCCTTGCTAGAAGTCGCTCTCCGGTTCGGCGAGGACGGCTGTCTCCTCCACGACCTCCACGAATCCGCCCGGGTTGGACACGGTGTAAGCGGGAACCGGCCCGCGTGTGTCTACGTCCACGACCGTGGCGCTGGTCGCGTTGGCCAGGCTCTGCTCGACCGGCATGCCGTCCACGGACTCCGGCACGAAGTTGATGCGGTCACCGATCTTGTACTTGGGCACGGACGGCATCGGTCGAAGGACGGCCGACTCGTGCACCCGCGACCCGTTGATCATGTAATACACGTCGTCACCGCTGCCCCCGACCTCGCTGACAGTCCCCACCCTCTTGCTCAGCTGGGTTTCCATCAGGGGTCTGATCCCCGCGTACTCCACCTGGTCACCCACTGCATACTTCGGCACAGCGAATCTCCTTGCTCGGCCACCGGATCAAGCACCCGCCACCCAAGCACGCACCACCCGCACACGCCCGCCCGCCCACGCCCTCCCGCGCAGAAGAACCGGTTCAGCCCCGCCACACCTTCCGTGCCATCCCCAGCCAGCGGCCAGACGGGGGTCGCCTGGCCCGCAACGCGCTCGACGGTCCAGCCGGATCCCCCGGAAGCGGAGCGGATGCCGAAACACCCCGCCAAGGCTCACCGCCCGGTCGGCTCGACCTCCGCCGCCAGGTCCGGCCGGACGAGCAACCCGTCCAGGGCGCCACGGCGTCCCCCGACGCCGCGAACCGCCCCCCCTGCGAGCCCCGCTTCCCTCCGCCGGCCGGCATGAGCGCCAGCGGGTGGGTGGACATGGCTGGGAGGTCAGGGCTGCGGGTGGGTACGCCAGGCGCGTGAAAGGGCTTTGAGATCGCTCTGGCGTTCGGCGAGGAGGTCCAGCGGGCGTTGCAGGTGGCAGTCGAGGATGTGGATGTCGCTGCGGAAGAGGGTGAAGCCGATGCGGGACCACGTCGCGGCGAGCTTGGCTTCGGCTTCACGGCGCTGCGCCTTCGACAGTTTGCGGCCGTCGGCCGGTGCCGGCTGGCACGCTACCGCGACGCACCCCTGGGACAGTCGGCGGATCGCTGCCCCGGCGAGCACCGGCCCAAGGCCGAACCCGCGCCAGGCAGGCTCCAGGACGACGCGGTCCATGACCAGCAGGTCGCCGACCGGGTGCGCGAGCGCCTCCTCGAAGGCGGTGGCCCACTCGCCGGAGTCGACGTCCAGGACGGCCTCGCCGATGTGGCACAGGTCGCCGGTGTAGTCGTCCATGGCGTGCCAGGGGTGGTCGGGACCGAACATGCGCACCCTGACGAAGGACATCCGGCCCACAAGTAGGTCCTGGAACTCCTCGGCGGCGTCCCCGTTGGCCTCCGCGTCGGCGGCCAGAGTGTCCGCGTCGATCCGGGCGTGCACCGTCCACACCTCTCGCGTCTCCTCGAAGTCGTACGGGACGACGGGGTGCTCGTGGTGGTAGATCAGGGAGATGAGCGCCGGATCGGCGGGAAGCCGGGAGACATCGGGCAGTACGGTCCTCACCACGTCACCGTAGTGCCCCGGCCCGTCACAGCGCCGGGAAATAGCCACGAGGCCACCCGCCGTGCCGGGCCCGGCTGCGGTGCGGTTCTCGGCCGCCTTCTGCGGCGTCGGCCGCGGCGGTGTGGCTGTGCTCGTGCTTGGGGCAGCAGTTGACGGCCCTTCGGTGCCCCCAGCACTTCCGCAGGCGGCTGTCGGTGGACAGGTATGTGACACATGTCCTGATCTCGCAGTTAACGCAGGGAGAGTCACCTACCGAAAGGATCTCCCCATGGCCACCGGAGACAGCCTCGCCGCCAACCGGTTCAGCATCCAGTTCGGCAAGTTCATCGCGGAGACGGTCCCCGGCGTCACCGGCCTGCCGCTCTCTTCGGAAGCCCTGGAGGCGAAGCAGGTCGACGCAGACGGCTCCCTGCTCATCAGGAAGCCGGCTGGCGCCCCTCAGCTCAATGAGATCACCATCAGGCGCGGCATGGACAAGAGCGCGGCCTTCACCGAGTGGGTCAAGAAGACGTCGGCCCAGCAGAAGCCCGACGAGGCGAACCCGGACCTGACCATCGCCGCGTTCGACGGGCAGGACACGCCGGTGAAGCGCTTTCATCTGACCAACGCGTTCGCGTGCAGGTGGGAGGGCGGCCAGCTCGACGCCTCCGCGTCCGAAATGGCGAAGGAGACGGTCACGATCTCGTACGAGGACCTGACGATCGAGTAAGCAGTGACACAGCGGCTACTCCGGCCCGGCCGCGGAGTGCAGGCCGCTCCTCGGTCGCGAGCCGAGCCCCATCCGCTCCCTCTCGCCCGGCCAGATCGTCTGACGCCGGACCGACGAGGCCCTGCCCCAAATGACGTGGCCGCGCCCCATGAGGGTTCGGGACGCGGCCGGGCGGATGCTCAGTGGGCGGTGATGGCGGCTTGGACGTTGTTGACGTAGGCGCTGACGCGGGTGTAGACGCCGGGCTTGCCCGGCTGGGCGGAGCCGTCGCGCCAGGAGACGATGCCGAGGAGGACGCCCTGGATGATCAGTGGCCCACCGTTGTCACGTTGGCAGGCGTCCACGCCGCCCTTCGGGAAGCCAGCGCAGATCATGGCCGCCTGCTTGTAGGCGGGGTATGCCTTGGTGCAGTCGGGCGGTGCGACGACGGGAACCTGGGCCTTCAGCAGGAAGTTGGAGGTGCCTCCTGTGAGACCGGGCATGCGGCGGGCTGGCTACTTGGTGGCGGTGTAATTCACACGGACGCCAGCATCGGGGTACCACCCGTTGGCCTTGCTACTGCCGTCGTTGAACCAGCCCAGTTCCTTGGCGCTGAGCTTCCAGTCCACCGTGAAGGTCGGGCCGTAGACCAGTTTCGTGATGTGGAAGGGGTCGCCGCTGCTGTCGGGGTTGAAGCTCCGCTTCTTGGTGGCGGGCTTTCCTGCAGCGACTGTGAAGTCCTCACCATCGATAGTGATCCCGAAATCCTCCGTCGGACCGAAGGGTGTTGCGAGCATGTGGACCTGCAGGGTGACCTCGGTGGTGTCCTGGCCCCAGGACACGGCGTCGTAGCTGGTGACCTCGCTCATCTTGGCGGGGATGCCGTCGAGAGTTTGCAGGGTGTAGCCGAGACGGCCGTAGGAGTTGTACTTCTGCGGGTTGGCGAAGTGGTCCTTCAGGCTGCCCTTGTCCAGCAGTTCCTTGACCATGTCGGGGGTGATGGACTTGCCGATGATGCTGATCTCGGACTTCGACAGGACTTCCTTGTGGTGCGCCTTCGCGTCGGCCTCCAAGTCAGCGAAGCCGCTGTAGCTGGCCTTCAACGCAGCCTTGATCTCGCGCTCGGTGGCGGTCGAGGTGAGGCTGAAGACCAGGAGCCGGCCGTAGGAGACGCTGTTGACCAGCAGCGGCGGGTTGTCCGGACCCATCGCACCGATGCTGACGAGACGGGCGAGCTTCTCCTCGGTGAACGAGGGCTTGAACAGCGCGCCGGGCGTGGAGGTGTCGCAGAACGCGGTGAACGCCTTCTCCCGCAGGAACACCATGACGGTGTTGTGCTTCTCCTGCCGCTTCGCCTCGACGTCAAGCTTGGCAGCGAACCCCCCGTACTTGGCCGAGACACCAAGCTCGAGAGCGGTCTCCGCGCTGGAATACGCCTCGGTGTACCGGTAGACGATGTCGGAAGAGCCGGCCACGTCCTCGCCGACAACCTTGCCGATCGCCTCGGTGACCCTGGTGCCCGACGGCGGTGACGCGACCTGCCGGCGGCCGGTCAGCGCGTCCACCGTGATGCCCAAGTCGGCCCGGTCGCTGTCCTCGATCTGTGCCGAAACCAGGTAGCCACTGCTCAAAGCGTGGCGGGCCTGCACGATCGCTCCGGGGTAGCACAGGTTCACGTTCGGGTCGAAGGTGATGACCTCCTCGGGGTTCTTCGTCAGCGTCCAGGACTGCTTCGTCCGCCGCACCCCGCCTTCCGTGCTGACCTGCTCATCACCCTGCTTGACCTTGGTGTTGTCCTTGTGCGGGGACAGCTGCGACCACTGCTGCCACTGATGGAGCCTGCCCGCGATGTCCGCCGGCGCGTTCGGGTCACCGCTACCGATCGCGGAAATCGCCATCGGCAGCGGCGATCCGTCGGCGTAGGCCAGGACGATCAGCTCACCCGATCCCAGACCGTCCGGCGCAGGCAACACCAGATCCGCCACCGCCTCCGCCTGGCTCACCACAGCCGAACCATCGCCGTCCGCGGCCCCGTTGCCGTAGCGGTGCACCTCGTACCTGGTCGCCCCCGGCACCTCCCACTCCAGCGACCACCCCCCGTCTTTCCCCTCCAACGCCCACGCCGGAACCCACTGCTTCTCCTCCGCACCAGCCGCCGTCATCCCGCCGCTCCCTTCACCTGGACTCGCTCCCACGGGCAACCGCCCGCCACAGCAGCACAGCGTTCTGACCAGCCCCCACACGGGCAAGACAGCAGCCCACACCTTCACCCGCACGGCGAATGAGGCATCGATTCTGCTCGCGCAGACGGCGGCTCGGAGGGACCCGGCCACGGCGAACACATCGGCCGGTGGCCGGCCACCCCACACTGCGACTACCGCCGGCTGGGCGAGGAGCAGCAGCACCGGCTCCCCGAGCCCGGAGTGAAACCGAGCAAAAGCTGTACAGGCCCGTGGCGCGGCCGCCCCGGCGAACGCGAAGTCCACGTTCAGGCAGGGCGCGGACATGGCGACCGCGTGCGGCGGCGGGGCGAGAACGCAGCGCCGCCCAGGTTACGACCACCGGGGACGGCCCTGTGCCTGGGGCGGTCAACCGGCGCGGCGAGGGTGTATCCGATGCTCCGGTGGCAGCCTGACCAAGGCCGTGCTCTACCGGTCCCACGTGAGGGGTAGTGTGCTGGGGCCGCGCGTGGTGGTGGTCGATGTCCAGGTCAGGGCATGGTCGTCGAGGGCGGGTCGTAGGCCCGGCAGACCGGTGAGGAGTGCAGGCAGCGCTGCGCGTAGTTCAGTGCGCACGAGTGCGGCTCCCAGGCAGTGGTGGGGGCCGCGGCCAAAGGAGAGGTGACGTGGCCCGGGGCGGGTGGGGTCGAACCGGTCGGGTGTGTGGAATGCATGGGGGTCGCGGTTGGCCAGGCCGAAGGCCACTGCTGCGCGGCCTCCGGCGGCGTCGGTGCGGGTCATGCCGATGGTGATAGCGGGGCTGAACCGCAGCGTCTCTTCGATCACCGGGTCCCACAGGGCGGACTCGGCGAGGAGCACAGGGATCCAGCGGGGCTGGGTGAGCAGGCCAGAGCAGAGCGTTGGCGAGCTGGCTTGCGGCCAGGACGTGGCCATCGAAGAACAGCGAGGCCGCGAGCCCGGTCACCTCGCCGGCCGGAAGTAGGCCTCGGCGGTGTGCCGCGAGCAGGTCATGCAGGAGTCCGGGGCGTAGATCGCCGCGGTTGAGGAGCTCACCGACGGTGTCGTGCAGGCCCAGCTCCGCGCGGTAGAGGGCGGCGCCGTCGACGTCGGCGGCCGCCGAGCGGGCGTGGGACCAGTCGTACAACGCGGGCCGGAAGCAGTCCGGTACGCCCAGCAGGTCGCAGTGCACGGTGTAGGCGAACGGGACGCAGAAGTCCGCCAGCACATCGCAGGGCGGGCCCGCAGCCAGCATCCGTTGGATCAGGGTGTGTGCTCGGCGCTCGATCCCCCGCAGCCGGCGCGCCACCGAGCCGGCAGAGAACGCCCCGCTCAGCAGTCGCCGGAGCCGGGTGTGCTGCGGGGGATCCATCTCCGTCACCGACATCGCGGACGCGGGCCCCGAAGGCACCTGACGAACCGACGCCCGACTACGGCACGGATCAACCAGGAACCGCCGGCTCTCGTCGTAGCCGACGATCAACTGGCGATCGTCATCGGGCTGTCCCGTCAGGATCTCGGGCCGTCCCGCCGACACGAACACATGGCCGCCCCTGCCACGGACCACAGACGTGCCCCTCCTCGGATCACCAACCATCCCATCCACAGCATGCCCAAGGCCCCGCCCAAGCGACCGGCCGGCGGCGTCCCAACGGCCGAGAACGGAGGCAGGCCCGGGTGCCGAGGGCGGTAACCCCCCGGTGGCGGCCCGGCGGCGGATCTCGGTCCGGCCAGGGCTGGACTCGTCTACTCCACAGTGAGGGTTTCGTAGGCGATGGTGACAGTTTCACCACCGGTGGCATCGGCGTCACCGGTTGTCCAGCTGCTGGCCCAGGCGTTGGTCAGGTGCACGCGGCGCACCGTCTCCCCCTTCTCGTCCTTCATGCTGATGGTCAGGTTCTGGCGTACCTCGTCCGGCTTCTGGTCGGCCAAAGTCTTCGTGACCCAGTCCGTCAGGGCCTTACTCGGCTCGGGTCCGCGCACGATGGTGATGGCCCCGCCGCCGGTACCGCCGGCCTGCTTCCTCCATGTCGCCTGGCCGATCTTCCCGACCTGCATGGCCTCGACGACATCGAAGCCGGTAGCGAGGCCGCTGACGGTCTGCACCGTCTCCACGGTGTACTTGCCGAAATCGATGGAGAACCTGTTGGCGGGGAAACTGTCTCCGAGCATGGAAACCACCTTTCGCTAGTGATGAGCGCCAGCCACTCCACGGGCCCACACAACCCCACCCAAACACGCGAAAGAACTCGAACCATGCAAAATCGGTTCCCTCCACGCGCCCGCCACCCAACACGCCCACCACAAAACGCAGGCAGCACCGAGCGCCCTCACCAGCCTCCTCGCCTGGCCCCTGCCTGCCCCCTGAACCTCCAGCCGTCAGCCCCGCGCCGGTCGGCCTTCGCCAACAGACGCAAGGCATTCGTGGACGGTCCCGCTGGAACCTGAGCGGGTGCCGGAAAACGCCCTGGTCGACGGCACGATCGGCGCTGACCTCCGCCACCACATCCGGGCGAACGAGCGTGACGTCCAGGACGTCGCGGCTCCCCCAGGACGCCGCGAACCGCACCCCCTCGAAGGGGTGCCCGGAGCCGGCCGCGGCAAGGTGCTCTCGACCTGCCGGGAAACGTCCGGGCGCAGCGGTACGGTCCGCCCGACGGCGCGCAGCCGGCCCGCCTGGTCGAGGCGGCCCAGGACGAGGAGCTGCGGGCGGGTCAGGGTGCCGGTGACCGCGCCGATGATCGCCTCGGCGGTGTCCCTGCGGCGGACCCTTGGTCCTTCTCTGCGCTAAGAGGCCATCTCATTTGGGTGGTTGGGTAGGCTGTCGGTCGTGGTGGGGATTGTTGAGCGGCTGGTGCCGGACGAGTTGTGGGAGTTGTTCC
>NZ_JBEYXK010000150.1:0-12504 GCF_040645035.1 Streptomyces sp. NPDC046876
CACCCAAGGGTCGGGCTCCTCGCCCAGGTAGCGGTGCCGCGCCGCCGGCCCCGCCAGCAGCAGCTGCCCGGCCCGGCCCGACCCGGAGGCGTCACTTCCGCCAGAACAGGTGGTGGATCACACCGCTCGGGCTGGGTACGACGTCCAGGTGGAAGCGGTCGAGCAGTTCCTCCGGCGATTCCCACAGCCTCAGCCCCGATCCGAGCTTCACCGGCGAGACCGCCACGTGCAGGGTGTCGACGAGGTCGGCGTCGAGGAACTCCCTGATGGTGGTGACCCCGCCGCCGAGCCGGACGTCCTTGCCCTGCGCGGCCTCCCGCGCCTGCGCCAGGACCGTGGCCGGGTCGGCGTCGACAAAGTGGAACGTGGTGTCGGAGAGCGAGAACGACGGGCGCGGGTGGTGCGTCAGCACGAACACGGGGGTGTGGAACGGCGGCTCCTCGCCCCACCAGCCGCGCCACTCGTGGTCCTGCCAGGGCCCGCGCTGGGGCCCGAACTTGTTGCGGCCCATGATCTCGGCACCGATGTTGTTGGCGAAGTCCCGGGTGAAGTAGTCGTCGAGGCCCCGGCTGCCGCCGGGGTCGGTGCGGCCCGGCCAGCTCGCGGTGGCGCCGGCCCAGGCGAACAGCTTCCCGGGATCGACGTGCCCGAACGGCCTCTCCAGGCTCTGGTCCTCGCCGGCGGCGATGCCGTCGCCGGACACGTTGAAGTTCTGGACCCTCAGCAACTGAGTCACGTACGCGCTCCTCCTGTGCAGTGGTGGACGGCAAGGGAGACTCCCGCGGCCGGGAGAACTCATCGCCGCCCCGGGCACGACTTCCCCGGAACCGAACGTAGCCCGGCAAGGCCCGGGACGGGCGGCGCCACGTGGGCAGGCCGCCGACGTCCCGGGACCCGCAGGCCTAGCCGCGGGAGGCGAAGGCCTTGGTGAAGGCCAGGGGGCTCTGGGTGATGGAGGAGCAGGTGGCGTCCGCGGAGTTCTTGGGGCCGCCAGGGCACTGCCGGTCGCGGGCACCGGACCACATCGCGAGCCAGGCCAGGCCCTTCGTGCGGGCGAATCCGGCCAGCTGGGTGGCGTCCTCCACCGTGAATATCTCGCTCGCCACGTCGTTCACGCCGATCATCGGGGTCACCGCCACCGTCTTCCACGCTGCCGCGTCGGAGAGCCCGAGGACCCCCTTGATCTGCGCCTGGGTCGCGGTGGCGGCCTGGATCGCGTAGCCGCCCATGTCCCCGCTGTACGCCGGACCGTAGTCCATGGCCATCACGTTGACCGCGGAGACGGCCACGCCGTTGCGCTTGGCGTTGGCGAGGAGGTCGATCCCCGGCTGGGTCAGGCCCTCCGGCATGACGGGGAGGGTGAAGGACACGTTCAGCCCCGGGTGCTTCTGCTGGAGCAGGGCGATCGCCTGGGCGCGGCGGGTGTTGGCGGCGGTGTCGGGCAGCGCCGCGCCCTCGATGTCGAAGTCGGCCTTGGTGAGCCCGTAAGCGTCGACGACCTTGCCGTACGCGGCCGCCAGATCGGCTGCGGAGGAGCAGGCCAGGGCCAGTTCGGAGCCGGCGGCGCCGCCGAAGGACACGCGGACGTCGCCGCCCTTGGCGCGCAGGGCCGCGATCTGGGAGGCGACGTGGTCCGAACCGAGGGCGGTGATGCCGCCCCACAGGGGGTTGCAGCCGCCGCCGGAGGTGATGAACGCCAGGTTGAACTCCTTGACCCCGGTCTGGTCGGCGGTGGCGAGCAGGTCGTAGGCGGGGTAGAGCGAGGTGTCCACGTACGGGGCGAACGGCGCGGCCTGCGTGGTCCCGCCGCCCGGAGGCTTCGGCGTGGCCGTGGTCGCGGTGGGCTTCGGCGCGGGCGTGGTCGGCTCGGCCGTGGCGGTCGGGTCGGCCGAGGCCGTGGGGGTGGGCGCGGCCGTGGGTGCGGTGGTCGGGCGGCCGGTGGGCTGCGGGGCGGGCCCGGAACCGGCCGAGCACTTGACCTTGTTGATGAGGCAGCCGGTGGGGTTGCCCGGGGTGCCCTGCGTGGCGGAGGTGACGAAGCCGACGGTGGTGGAGGCCCCTGCGGCCAGTCCGGAGCCGGACCAGCGGGGCGGCTTGACGGTGACGTGGCTGCCGTTGACGGTCTGTTCGCCGTTCCACAGCGAGGACAGGGCGGTGCCGGCGGGGAGGTCGAACTCCAGGGTCCAGTCGGCCAGCGGCTTGTCGCCGTTGTTGGTGATGACGTACTGCCCGGTGTAACCGGTGTTCCAGTTGCTGGACTTGGTGAAGGCGGCACCCACGGAGGCGGCCTGGGCGGTGCCGGTGAGGGTGATGGCGATGCCGCCGACGGCGGCTGCGAGGGCGAGTGCGACGGCTGCCTTGGCCGGGCCGGTCGCCTTGCGGCGGTGGGAGGTGCGGGACATGAGTGGCTGCCTGCCTCATCGGTGCGGGGATGGGGGGACGGGGCAGCACGCTAGCGATCCGGAACCGGACAAAACGGCAGTTCGAGGCACCGGGCCCGGATCTTGAGGCCCGCTTAAGGAAGGCATCGGGGAGGGTTAACGCGGGCGGTTGACGCGGGCCCCTCCGGACAGCACACCGCCCCCGCCGGGGGCCGGCGCGGTGCCGGCGGAGGCGGGGGCGGGGCGGTTGGGGACGAGGCGTGGAGGCCAGGCGCGCAGGCCGCGCCCGGTGTCAGACCTTGCCGCTGGCCAGGGGCCATTCGCGGTTCAGGGACCCGAGCGGGATGCGGCGCTCGAAGAGCGGCGTGCCGAACAGGGACAGCTGCAGCTGCAGGTTGCCGCTCAGGTCGAAGCCGCCGTAGACGGCCCACGCGCCGCTGACCGAGGTCTTGCCGTCGGTGGAGGCGGAGGCCTTGGCGTCCGCCTCACCGCGCACGTACGGGGCGAAGTCCGCGGTGACGCCGACGGCCCCGTACAGGCCGACGGAGGCCTCGGCGCCGAGGGCGCCCTTGACGCGGCCGGTGGCGGTGACGCTCGCCTTCACGGGCGAGCTCTGCACGGCCGAGGTGCTGACCGGGGTCCAGCCCTTGCCGGTGGCGTAGCTGCCGCCGACGCGGAAGTCGCCCTTGACGTCCTGCGAGACCTCGAGGGTGACGCGGCCGTCGGCCTCCACCTGGACGTAGCAGGTCAGGTCGAGGTTGACGACGACCGGGACCGGTCCGACCTGGATGACCGGGGCGCTGTGCAGCTTGGCGAACGGCAGCCGCTTCGGGGATCCCGTGGTCGCGGCGGCGTGGCCCTTGAGGCTCCACTGCGAGGACCAGTCGCCGCTCATGCCGAGGAAGGCCGAGCGCGGGCCGGAGCCGCCGGAGCCGTCGTAGGAGAACTCCACCGTGGGGGCGAGCTGGACGAAGCCGGAGACGGAGGCGCCGGCCGAGACGGGGGCGTCCGGGGCGGTCTCGATCGGCGCGTTCACGTCGAGCCGGAGGTTGCCGAGGGGCAGCTTGGCGCCCTCGGGGCCGAAGCGCACGCCCTGGCTCTTGGCCCAGGAGAAGGTGACGCCCTTCATCAGGGGCTCGACCGTGACGGACGCCGGGTCGACGGCGACCTTGCCGTTGGCCTTGTCGTCCTTCAGGACCGAGGACAGGGGCGTCGCCGCGGTCTTGACCTCGGTGCCGCGGTCGTTCTTCCCGACGACCTCGGTGACCTTCGCCAGGAGGCCGTTGGGGGCGCCGGGGGCCGGCCCGCTGGCGATGACGTCGCCGACGGCCACGGGCTTGTCCGCGGACGCCGACGCGGACGCCGACGTGTTCGGCGTGGGGGAAGCCGACGAGCGGGAGGAAGAAGAAGAGGACGAGGAGGGGGCCGGGGAGGCCTTGGCTATGACGGCCCGGCCGCTCGCCTGGTCGTACGAGGCGACCTTCAGCGAGGCCTTCTCGGGGCCGCCCTTGCCGGTGCCGACGCGGGCCACCTCGTTCGATGCGGGGCCGTCCTGCGGGGCCGCGGCCACCTCGAGCTGCCGGCTGCCGTCGGCGGCGGGGGCGAGTGCGGCGGGGGTTGCGGGCTCCGCGGCACCGGTGTGCGTCGTCGACGAGCAGCCGGTGGCGGCGAGCGCCAGCGTGGTGATTCCGGGCAGGAGGAGGCGTCTGGCGAGCATGCGCACGTGCATAAAACCTTCAGTTGGGGGGAAGTTACGCTACCGACAGGTAACGTGAAGGCAGATCATGCCAGGTGCAGAACGGTGTTCCGGTACGACACCGGCGGACACCGGGGAAAATCAGCCACGCCTGCCCACAACCACCCGTAACGGACCGACTGCGTGAAGGTGACCGTGAACAGGGGTAGTTGAGCCTTGGACCGGTCGGTACGGCTGCCAAGTCGCCCGCGAGCAGGGCTCGTTGGCGCCCGACGACGCAGACGGGACAGGGCAGAAGCGGGTATCGGCGGCCGAGTCGTTCGGCGGACCGGGTCTCGACTGCGACCGGCCTTTCGGCCGCGCGACGCCCCGACCGGAGGCGGTCGGCCGGCGGAGCGCGCGGCTTGAAGCAGGCGCCGGCGGGGGCCCGTCAGGCCCCGGCGGCGGCAGCGGCCTGCATGACGGCGTGCCAGGGGGTGGCGTCGAAGATCAGGCGGATGGTATCGATCCGTCCTCCGGTCAAGTGGAAGTGCTCGGCGGTGCGCTGGGTGCCGATCGCGGGGACGGCGGTGTGGACGTCGTACACCAAGGTCGCCTCGGTGTCCGCGTACAGCTCGCTGACCATCTCGACGCCGGTGACGATCTGGAGGAAGGCCTCCAGGCCGGCGAGGTGGTCACGGGCGCTGTCGGAGGCCATGAGCGGGCTGCTGAAGCGGAACGGGTCGCCCAGGGTGTCCGCGGCTGCGGACACGTCGCCGCGGAAGCGGGCCCCGTGGTACGCCTGTACGACGGCACGGGCGGTACGGGCGGTACGGGCGGTACGGGCGGTACGGGCGGCAGCGCCGCCGGTCGGCGGGGGCGTGGTCATGTGGTGGGGTTTCCTTCGGTCGTGGCGAGGTGGGCTGCGATGCGCTGCTGGTTCTCCACGAGCCGCAGGCACAGGTGGCGGAGCTGGTCGAGCTCGGTGTCGGTGAAGCCGTGGAACACCGCGGCCATCGCGCGGTGGGTCGGCGCACGGAACGCCTCGAGCCAGGCCAGGCCGGCGGGCGTGATGCGGGCGAGGACGGACCGGCGGTCGGCCGGGTCGGGGTCCCTGCGGACCAGGCCCTCCTTCTCCAGGGTGTCGACGAGGCCCGTGGCGTTGCGCGGGCTCATCCCGGCAGCCCGGGCCAGTTCGCCCGGGTTCGCCCCGGCGTCGCCGAGGGTGCGGAGCCTGACCAGGACGTCCAACGCCCCGGCGCTGAGCCCGCGGCCCTCCGAGCCGTGGGAGCGGAGTCGTTCGACGGCCTTGTGCGCGGCCCGGGCCGCGGCGGCCGCCTCCAGTCGCAGTGTGTCGCCGTCGGCGGCGAACTCGGCCATGGCCGAGCGGACTTGGGGGTCGTACAGCAGCCCGCCCGCATCGCGGGCCAGCTCCTGCGAGTTGGTTACCTGCTTCATAATGAATGAGTACGCGATCTTCCTGGGAAGCGTCAAGGCCACAACGGCCCGAGCGCGGGACACCCCTTGGCCGGGCCCACCGGAAGACCCCTGGGGACCCACCGGAAGACCCCCGGGTTTTCGGCCAAACCTCCACACCACCATTTCGTGCGAATCGGCACGAACGCGTCCGCAGCACACCGGCACACGGGTCCCAAGGCCCTTGCGTCGGCCAACGATTGATTGCATCAACGATCAATTCCGTGATCTAGTTGCCCCGCAGGTCGTCGGCATGTCCCGACCCGAGACACACCCCTTCGCACACGCCTGGAGGGTCTTTGAGAGACGGGCACGGGGGCCTGGCCGAGACCATGGACAACCCCGACGTCCCCCTGTCCAAAACAGGACGGGCGAGCAGGGGCACCGGCCCGAACCGCGGGCGGCGTGGCGGCTGCTGATGCGGGGAGGGGACTACTTCATACCGGCCACCGCCATGGGCCTCGCCCTGGCGGCGCGCCTGCCTGCGCTCGTACAGGGCTGGCGCTCGCCCATGGTGCGATCGGTCTGCGCGCTCATCGCGATGGGGGCCACCGGCTGGTTCTTCGCGGCGCCGCCCGTCGTCGCACGCGTCAACCGGCTGACGGGAGTGCCGAACTTCAGCGCGCCGCTCGTCTACTGCATCGTCCTCGGGTTCTCCTGCGCCTCGCTCGTCCTCATCATCCACTGGCGCGGCGGACCGGCCGAGACGGTGCGCCGGCACGTGCTCGGCTGGATCCTGGGGACCGTCGCGGCCGCCGCGATCCTGGCCGCCCTCTTCGCGCTGGGCGACGCGCCCGTGGAGCGCCGGCGCGACTTCGACACCTACTACGCCAACACGCCCTTCGTCCGCGAGATGATCGTGTGGTACCTGCTCGCGCACACCGCGACCGCCACGGTCGTCAGCGTCACCTGCTGGCGGTGGGCGGCCGAGGTCTCCTCCGGCTGGGTCCGCTACGGCCTGCGCACCCTGGTCACCGGTTTCGCCTTCAACCTCGCCTTCGGAGTGCTGAAGGGCATCGCCGTCGCCGCCCGTTGGCTGGACTCCGACCTGGACGTGCTCAGCACGAGCGTCGCCCCTCCCGTCGGCAGCATCGGGGCCGGCCTCGGCACCTGCGGGTTCCTCATGCCGCTGGTCGGGCCGCGGCTGGAGGAGGCATGGCGTGCCTGGCGGTCCTACCGCCGGATGTATCCACTGTGGCGGGCCCTGTACGCCCACCCCGAGGCCCGCTCCAGCGCGATCCGGCTGCCGTGGTGGGCCGGGATCGAGCTGCGCGCCACCCAGCGGGCCACGCAGGTCGCCGACGGCATCCACGACCTCTCCCCCTACATCGACCCGGCGCACCGCCCCCTGTGGGAGGAGCAGGCGGCGGCCGCCGGCTGCGCCGCGCACGAGGTGGACATCGCGGCCGACGCCCGCATGGTGCGGGCGGCTCTGCGGGCCAGGGAGGACCGGCAGCGCCACGGCAGCGGCGAGGAAGCCCCGTCCCCCGCGGACCTGCACGTCCGCCTGTACGTCGGCGGAACCGGCCACGAGTGGTTCGGCCGGCTCGGCGCCCACTTCGCCCGGCTCGACACGCGCGGCGAGCCCCTGGGTGCCGGATCCCGTTCGGGGAGCGGCTAGCCTCGTGCCCACGAACCCGCCTCCCGCGCCGCCCCGCCGCGGCGGCTCCGCGTCCGGCCCGCGGACCGTCCTCGTGCTGGGCGCAGGACTGGCCGGGCTGCTGGCCGCGGCCGCGCTCGCCCCGTACGCGGACGACGTGCTCGTCGTCGAACGGGACGCCCCGGACCCGGCGAGCGTCCCCGATCCTGCGCGCGCCCCGGCCCCCGCAGGCGGCACCCGCGCCGCGCGCCGCGGACTCCCCCAGGCACGGCACGCCCACATGCTGTGGTCCGGCGGCGCCGACGCCATCGAGGCCCTGCTGCCGGGAACCACCGCCGCATGGCTCGGCGCCGGGGCCAACCGGGTGCCCGTACCGGCGGCGATGGTCGCCCTGTCGCCCGGGGGCTGGTACCGGCTGTGGCCGGAGTCCCACTACCTCATCGCCGCGAGCCGGCCCCTGATCGACGCCGGCGTGCGCTCCCGGCTGCTGGCCGCCCATCCGAACGTCCGCTTCCTGTACGGTGCCCAGCCCACCGCCCTGGTCGGCTGTGCGTCCCGGGTGCACGGCGCCCGGATCCGGTGCGCCGACGGCACGCACACCGAGGTCCCGGCGTGCGTGGTCGTCGACGCCACCGGGCGCGGCTCGCGCGCCTCACACTGGCTCGCCGCGCTCGGGCTGCCGCCCGTGGCGTGCGAGACCATCGATCCGGGCGTCGCCTACGCCACCCGCCGCTACAGGGCGCCCGCCCCGACCAAGGACTGGCCCGTGGTCACCGTGCAGGCCGACGCGCGGCTGGGCGGGCCGGGCCGGTTCGGGACGGTCCTGCCCGTCGAGAACGACGAGTGGCTGGTCAGCGTCTGCGGGAGCCGCGGGGGCAACCCCACGTCCAGGAACGAGGACTTCGAGCCGTTCGCGCGCGGGCTGCGCAGCCCCCTGGTCGCCGACCTGATCGCCCGCGCCGAGCCCCTGTCCGACGTGGTCCTGACGCGGTCCACGGCCAACCGCCGGTTCCGCTACGAGAAGATGCGGCTGCCGGCCGGGTTCCTCGTCCTCGGCGACGCCGCGTGCGCACTCAACCCGGTGTACGGGCACGGCCTCTCGGTGGCGGCCCAGGGCGCCCTCGCGGTGCGCGACACCGCGGCGAAGGCCGCCGGGAGGATCGGCTCCCCCGGCTTCACCCGCCGGGCCCAGCGCGCCCTCGCCCGCCCGGCCGCGGCCGCGTGGCTGCTGGCGAGCGGCGGCGACCTCCACTTCCCCGGCTGCACGGGCAAGTCCCCCACCGCGCTGGACGACCTCGCCCAGCGGTACATCAACCGGCTGATCCACACCGCCACCGGCAACCACACCGCCACCACCGCACTCACCGAGGTCATGACGCTCCGCTCCGGCGCCGGCACCCTCCTGGGCCCACGGGTGGTCTGGGCCGCGGTGACGGGCCCCGGACAGCCCCGCCTGAGCGGCCCGCCCCTCCCGCCGGCCGTGGCCGAGGTCCTGTCCCGCGACCCACTGCCGGAGATCCGCCACCGCTGAGGGTCCAGGGACTGGGCCCACAGGTACTACCTCGGCGTCAAGTGGTGGGGCGGGCACGAGACGGGCCCAAGGGCGGAGGCGGCTCAGAGCATGACGTGTTTGACCTGGGTGTAGTCCAGCAGGCCCGCCATCGACAGGTCGCTTCCGTAGCCCGAGTGCCGGACGCCGCCGTGGGGCATCTCGGAGACCGTGGTGCCGTGGGTGTTCACCCAGACGATGCCGGTGTGCAGCGACCGGGTCGCCCGCATGGCCCGGTCGTGGTCCGCCGTCCACACGCTCGCCGCCAGGCCGTGGCGCACGTCGTCGGCCAGGCGCAGCGCCTGCGCCTCGTCCGCGAAGGGCTGCACGGTCACGACGGGCCCGAAGACCTCCTCCTGCACGATCTCGTCGTCCTGGCGGACCCCCGCCACGACGGTGGGCTCGTGGAAGAAGCCCGGGCGCGGGAGGCGGGCGCCGCCGGTGACGATCTCGGCGTGCGCCGGCAGCCGCCCGAGCAGGTCCTGCACCGACGCCAGCCGGGCGGCGCTGTTGAGGGGTCCGAAGTCGGTGTCCGGACCGTACGGGCAGCCCGTGCGCAGCTCGGCCGCCGCTGCCGCGAAGGCGGTGAGGAACGCGTCGTGGATCCGGTGGTGGACCAGGAACCGGGTGGGCGCGGTGCAGTCCTGGCCGGCGTTGTAGTAGGCGACGTCGGCCAGGGCCGTGGCGGTCGCCTCGACGTCCACGTCGTCGTGGACGAGGACCGGGGCGTTGCCCCCGAGCTCCAGGTGGACGCGTTTGAGGTCGGCGGCCGCGGCGGCCGCGATCTCGCGGCCCGCCCGTACGCTGCCGGTGGCCGCGACGAGGGCGACGTCGGGGTGGGCGGTGAGCGCGCGGCCGGTGTCGCGGTCGCCGCAGACCACGTTGAGCACGCCGGGCGGCAGGTGGGCGGCGGCGATGCGGGCCAGCAGTGCGGTCGAGGACGGGGTGGTGTCGGCGGGTTTGAGCACCGTCGTGTTGCCCGCGGCGATCGCGGGGGCGATCTTCCACACGGCCATCATCAGGGGGTAGTTCCAGGGGGTGATCTGGGCGCAGACCCCGACCGGTTCGCGGCGCAGCACCGAGGTGCGGCCCTCGGTGTACTCGGCTGCCGCCGGGCCCGGCAGGTTCCGTGCGGCTCCGGCGAAGAAGCGGACGGTGTCGGTGATCGCGGGCAGTTCCTCGGTCCTGAACCGGTGGGCGGGCTTGCCGGTGTCGGCGGTCTCGGCGGCCGTGAGGGCGTCCGCGTGCTCCTCGAGGGCGTCGGCGATGCCCAGCAGGGCGCGCTGGCGCACGGCCGGGGTGGTCGTGGACCAGTGCGCGTACGCCGCCGCGGCCGCGGCGCAGGCGGCGTCGACATCGGCCCGGCCGGAGCGGGGGGCGCTGCCGTGCATCCGGCCGGTGGCGGGGTCGACCAGGGGCGTCGTCGCGCCCGAGGCCGCGGGCCGGTCCTCACCCGCGATGTGGTTGTGCACGGTGTGCACGGGTTCGACGGCGTGCACGGTGTCAGCCACGGCGCAGGGCCTCCTTCGCGGCGTCGCGTCCGGTGCGTACGGCGCCTTCCATGTAGCCGGCCACCCACTGGTCGGATCCGCAGACGTAGAAGGGCGGTTCGTGGGTGCCGTGGCATGGGCCGACGGCCATGACGTCACCGGGAGTCCACTGGGTCACGTACCCCTGGGTCCACGGGTCGGTGCCCCACATCCGGAGGTGCGTGGCGAGCGGCCGGTGCGCTTCGTCGCCGTAGAGGCGGGCGATCTCGGCGAGCAGTTCCCGGGTGCGCAGCGGGGCGGGTGTGCCGAGCAGCACCCCGAGCCGCTCGGGCGGTACGAGGGCGGAGAGGATGCCCTCGCTCTGCGGCCAGGTGCTGCCGAGGACCCCTTCGCATTCGGAGAGGCCGCTGCGGCCGCGGTCGCGCCAGAACGGCCGCTCGTAGGCGGCGACGAACTTCGCGGCGAGTGCGTGGCGTTGGCGGTGCAGGGAGGCGAGGCGCTCCTCGCGGACCCCGGTGACGGCGACGGAGCGCAGCGGGCCGACGGGCAGGGCGCTGACGACGGCTCCGGCGGTGAGCACCTCCCCTCCGCGCAGCCGTACGGTGCAGCGGCCGGGGCGGTGTACGGCGACGGCCTCCTGGCGGCCGGGCCGCGGAACGGGCCGGGGCTTCCACGCCCGCGGCGGACCCGGGGGCGCCGCCATGCGGGAGGATGGTGGTGTGCCGGCCCCGGCAGCCGGGCCGGCCCGCCCGGTCCACGGGCGCCGAGACGGGGAGCAGCCGAACGTGACCAAGGCCGAGCGGGCACTCGAGACGCGTGAGCGGATCCTCACGGCCGCGTGCGAAGTCATCGCGGACATCGGTTTCGAGAGCATCAGCATGCGCAAGGTCGCCGAGCACGCCGGCGTCTCGAAGGCCCTGCTCCACTACCACTTCGACACGCGCGAGAAGCTCTTCGCCGAGGCGATGACGCACTCCTTCGCCCAGACGGGCAAGGACACCGGGGCGGACGCGGACTCGGTCCCGGCCTCCGTCGCCCTGGCCCGCATCCTGCGGAGCATGCTGCCGACGGACGCGGAGCTGCGCCAGGACTGGAAGCTCTGGCAGGAGCTGTGGGTGCGGGCCCAGCGCGACACCGCGGCCCGTCATCTGGCGGTCGACCTGTACGACCAACTGCACGCGTGGGTCGCCGCTGCCGTGGAGCGGGGCATCGAGTCCGGGGAGTTCGCCGACTGCGACGTCGACGCGCTCAGCACCCTGGTCCTGGCCCTGTGCGACGGGCTCGGCATCCGTCTGATGCTCGACGATCCCCGGGTGGACCTCGCCACGGCGCGGGAGACGATCTGGCGGGCGATCGCCCCCGCGCTCGGCGTCCGCGAGCCCTTCCCGGAGCCCTGACCGGGACGCGGCGGCCCTTCAGGCGCAGTTGACGGTCACCCGGCCGCTGCCGCCGTTGCCGGAGAAGCCGATCGTGAACCGGCCGTTCGGGGGCTGCTGCTCGGCCCGACCCCCCAGCGTGAGCACCTGCGAGGCACCGGCGGCGAGGGACCCGGCGCCCTGGCTGACCGTGACCCCGGGCGGCAGCTGACCGACCGACCATTCCAGGGTGCCGCCGCCGCTGTTGCGGACCAGCAGGGTGTTCGGCCACCCGCCGTTCGCGCAGAACTCCTGGACGCTGGTGGGACGCAGGGACAGCACCGGCGCGGCGGCCGGGGCCGGCGTGTCGGACTGCCTCGACTGCGCCGGTTGCGTCGTACGGGCCGGTGAGGCGCTGCTGCCGCTGCGGGCGGACGGGGCGGAGGCGACGGGCGTCGGTGAGCCCCCGGCAGCGGCCGGGGCGGTGCCGCTGTCGGAGGAGGTCGAAGGGGTGGGGTCGGATGCCGGGGCGGCGGGTGCACCGGCCGACGCCGCACCGGTGGGTGTCGCCGCCGCCTGCGGCAGGGTGGTGGCCGGGTCGTGGCCCAGCTGCCGGCCCACGACCGCGCCGCCCACGGCGACCACCATGACGCCGCCGATGATCAGCGCCATGGTCTTCGCCTTCTTCCTGGCCCGCTTCTGACGCGCCTTCTTGTCCGGATGCTCCCCCGCGGTCCGCCCGCCCTGGACGATGATCCCGCCCTGCACGATGATCCCGTCACGGCCGTGGTGGCCGATGGCCCGGGGATCGTCTTGCTTGGGGCCGATGGCCCGGGGGTCGTCTTGCTTCGGGCCGATCGCCCGAGGGTCATCCTGCTTCGGACCGATCGCCCGAGGGTCATCCTGCTTCGGACCGATCGCCCGAGGGTCATCCTGCTTCGGACCGATCGCCCGAGGGTCATCCTGCTTCGGACCGAT
>NZ_JBEYXK010000151.1:0-11946 GCF_040645035.1 Streptomyces sp. NPDC046876
CTCAGCCGCTCGCCCGCCAACCGCCGGGGGCGGCCGGGCCGCCCCCCCCCCGAGCCCCGCCGCGCCGGCGTTACTGCATCACCGGGCCCCCCGGGTCCCCTGACCCCTTCCCGGTCGCGGCACAGGCACCCGGTCCGCACCGGCCGCCCCGTGTCGGCGGTCCGGACCGGGTTCCCGTCCGTTGCCCCCAGTCTGGCGTCTGCGCAGGTGGGAGCCCATCCGCGCGGGTACTCATCCGGTGTCTGGGTACGCGTACTCATACTCAGGCCGGGCGGCGGGCCAGGGGCGGGCCCCACCAGTTGTACGCGCGCCCCGCGCCCCGCGGCACCGCCGATCGGGGGTCACCCACCGTCAGCGGTTGCCGCTGACCCGTCCGCGCAGCAGCAGCGACAGCGCCGAGTGCACGTCGTCCAGCGAGCGCTCGCTCTGGAAGGACTGCCAGTCCAGCGCGGCCACCAGGACCATCCCCACGAGCGCGGCGGCCGTCAGCGGCACGTCGATCTCCGCGCTCAGCTCGCCGCGCTCCACGCCCTCGCGCAGCACGGTCTCGACGACGGCCACCGCCTCCTGCCGGACCACCATGAGCGTGGACTGCCAGGTCCTGTTGGTCCGCCACAGCTCGGCCACGTACAGCTGCGTGAAGGCGGGGTAGCGGTCGATGAAGACGAGGCCAGCGCGGATCATCGCGTCGAGGGCCTCGACCCGGCTGCCGCCGCTCGCCTCGGTCGACTCCGCCGCCGCCCGCAGGGAGGCGGTGAGCAGGCCGACGCCGTGCCGCAGCAGCTCCTCGAACAGCTCGTTCTTGCTCGCGAAGTTGTAGTAGACGGTGCCCTTCGCGACGCCCGCCCGCTCGGCGATCTCGTCGACCGTGGTCGCGGAGAAGCCCTGCTCGGCGATGAGCGTGACGGCTGCTTCGTAGAGCTTCTGGCGCGTCGCCTGCCGGCGGCCGCCGCCGGCGCTCGTGCCGGCGCTGGTGCTGCTGCTTTCCATGGCGCTGATTCTCACAGGTCAACCGTTCTCTACGGGCCCGGTCACAGGCTCAGTTCGGGGTGGAGCCGGTCCATCGTCCACACCTGCTTGCCACGGGCGGCGAGCGAGGTGAGGGCGAGGGCGCCCGCGGTGAAGGCCACGAGGACGGCGCAGCCCTGCCAGACCGGGGCGAGGTCGCCGCCGGTGATGAGGCGGCGCAGGCCCTCGACGATGTACGACATCGGCAGGTACGGGTGGATGGCGTTGAAGAAGCCCGGGCTGGTCTGCACGGGGTAGGTGCCGCCCGCCGAGGTCAGCTGGAGCATCAGGAAGGCCAGGACCAGGATCCGGCCCGCGGCCCCGAACTTGGCGTTCAGCCACTGCACGATCGCCGCGAAGCAGCCGGTGACCAGGACCAGGAAGCCGATGGTCAGGGCCGGGCGGGCCATCTCCAGGCCGAGCCCCCAGTGCAGGACGGACATCAGCGCGGCCACCTGGAGCGTGCCGAGCCCGGCGACGGGCAGCCAGCCGGCGAGGGCGATCCGCCAGGGCGAGGCGCCGGCGGCCAGGGCGCGCTTGTTCATCGGCGCGATCAGCATGTACGCGACCATCGCGCCGACCCAGAGGGACAGCGGGATGAAGTACGGGGCGAAGCCGGTGCCGTAGTTGGGCGCCTTGTGCAGGGACTGGTTGGCGAGCTTGACCGGGTCGGCCATGACCTGGGTGCGGGCGTCGCGCTGCTGCTGGTCGTAGTCCGGGATCTTGTCGACGCCCTGGTGCAGGCCGTCGGCGAGGGCCCCGTTGCCGTCGACGAGCTTGTACAGGCCGCCGTCGAGGCTGTGGGCACCATCGCCGATCTTGGCGACGCCGCGGCCGATGGCGGCGGAGCCGTCGCCGGCGGAGCCGATGCCCGCGTGCAGCTTGGTCAGGCCCGCGGCGACCTTGTGGGCGCCGGAGTTGAGGGCGTTGGCCTGGGCGACGGCCGATTCGAGGTTGGTGGACAGGCCGGGGGCCGCGTCGGCGAGTTGGCGGGCCTGCTTCTCCAGGTCGGCGAGCTGCTTCTTGAGCGTGGCCAGGTCGCCGTTCGAGTCCTTGACCAGGGCGTCGAGGTCGCCGGTGAGCTCGGCGGCCTGAGCGGTGGTGTCCTTGATCTTCTTCAGCTTGTCGCAGGCGCCGGGCGGCATCTTGGCCGCCGCCGCGCCGGTGCAGTAGGTGGTGTGGCCGTCGGCGGCGAGGGCCGCGGCCTGCTTGCTGAGCTTGGCCGCCAGGGGGGCGTTCTTGGCGATCGAGTCGAGGTTCTTGCCGACGACCTGGGCGGTGTCCGCGACGAGCTCGGCGGTGTCGGCGACCTGCTGGGGGTTCTTCAGGTACGGGCGGGCCTTGTCGGCGGCGCCGTTGACCTTGTCGGCGACGGCCTGGGTACCGGCGGCGACGGCGTTCGCGCCGGTCTCCAGCTGGTCCGCACCGTCGTTGAGGGTCTGCAGGCCGCCGGTCAGTTCGCCGTTCTTCTCCACGGCGGTGTCGAGGGCGTCGGCGATCTTCTTGGCGCCCTCCTGGGCGTCGCTCGCGCCGTTCTTGAGCTTGTCGGCGCCGTCGGCGGCCTCGGCGGTCTTGTCGTGGAGGTCGGAGAAGCTGACGAAGATCTTGTCGAGGAACTTGCGGGAGGCGTTGGTGGACGCCGCCGAGCGGACCTCGGAGAAGACGGTGCGGGAGATCGAGCCGACGATGTAGTTGTTCGCGTCGTTGGTGCGGACCTGGAGGGCGCCGGTGGTCGGGTCGGCGCCGGAGCTGGAGGCGATCCGCTCGCTGAAGTCGGCCGGCATGGTCAGGGACAGGTAGTACGTCCCGTTCTCCAGGCCCTTGGCGGCCTCCTCGGCGTTCACCTCGTGCCAGTCGAAGGTCTTGCTGGAGTGCAGCTTCTTGGTGATCTCGGCGCCGGCGTCGAGGCGGTTGCCCTCGACGGTGGCGCCCTTGTCGGCGTTGACGAGGGCGACGGGCACCTTGTCGAGGCGGCTGTACGGGTCCCAGAAGGACCACAGGTACAGGGCTCCGTAGAGCAGCGGCAGCAGGAGCAGCGCGACGAGGGCGGCCCGGGGCAGCTTCCCCCGCCCGAACCGCTTCAGCTCAAGCGCGGCCAGCTTCGGCGAGCGCATCGTCCGCCCCCTTCGTGTCGTCGGTGTCGGTCTTGTCCGCGGTGTCGGTCTTGTCTTCGGTGCTGGTCTTGTCTTCGGTGTCGCTCCCACCCTCGGCCGCGGCGTCCGTGCGGACGACCGTCACGCCCTCGGGGGCCTGGCTGCACACCGCGAGGACGGTGGTGCCCGCCGCGGCGATCGAGCGGAGCATGTCCCAGGCCTCGGCGCGTTCGGCGTCCGAGAGCTTGAGGTCGAGGTCGTCGAGGGCCAGCAGGCGCGGGGCGCCCAGCAGGGCGATGGCCACGGACAGCCGGACCGCCTCCAGGCGGTCGAGGTCCCGTACGGAGGTGCGGGGGCCCTTGGGCAGGGTGTCCAGGTCCAGGCCCGCGGCGGCCAGGGCGGCGTCGATCCGGGCCGCGGTCGCGGTGCGGCGCTCGCCGCGCGGGCGCAGCAGGGCGCGGACGGGGCCCTCGTAGCGGCGCTGGAGCAGTGCGCCCTCGCGCAGCTGCTCGGCGACGGTCAGGGCCTGGTCGAGGTCGTTGACCCCGGAGACCGGGCCGAGGGCGGCGATCCGGCGGACGGCCGCCATCCGCTTCGGCAGGCGGTGGCCGGCGACCTCGGCGCCGCCCTCGGTGGGCTTCATGCGCCCGGTGAGGGCGAGGAGCAGGCAGGTCCGGCCGCTGCCGGAGGGGCCTTCGACGGCGATGAGCGAGCCGGGCCCGGCATCGATGCCCACGCCGCGGAACACCCAGCCGCGCGGGCCCTTCAGTCCGAAGTCCTCGGCTTTGACGGCCGCGCCGTGCGGGCTGTCCACGCCGGCCCCCTCTCTTTTGAACTGACCGGTCAGTTCAAAAGTTAGCACCCGGGCTCGGCCCGCGCGCGCCGGGGGCCGGACAACTCCGGGCCACCCCGGCAAAACCGCAGGTCGGAGCGATTGTCAGTGGTCCACGTCACGATGGTCCCGAGGCACAGAACACCGCGCCCACGACTGAGCAGTACGCAACGACAGGAGGTTCGTCATGGCCACACCGTCCCCGTCCCCTGTCCACCCCGTCCCGCGCCGGTCGGCCGCACCGCCGGCCGCGCTCGACCTGCTCGCCAAGGCCCGCGCCGGGCTGGCCGAGGCCGCCCTGCTGACCCGTCCCAACGAGCGCTACGCCACGGCCCATCTGGCGGCCCTGCGCGTGGCCGCCGCCGTGCTCGCCGCGCGCGGCCGGCCCGAACCGGCGCACCCGCGGCGGCGGCCCCGTATCCGCAGCGCCTGGGAGGTGCTCCCGGAGCTCGCGCCGGAACTGGCCGAGTGGAGCTCCCTGTTCGCCTCCGGCGCCGAGCGCCGGGCGCGGGCCGAGGCCGGGATACGCGACGCCGCGAGCGCGGAGGACGCGGACTACCTCGTGCGCGCCGCGGCGATGTTCCTGCGGCTGGTCGAGCGGATGCTCGCGCTCCAGCCGGTGGCGCAGCCCCTGCCCCAGCCCCGCGCGGAGCGTCCGGACGCGGGATGAGCTGCACGGCTGCCGGAGGCAATAGGGTGGGGAACGCATCGCCCACTCTCACCGCGCCGAGGAGTCATCAGCCGTGTCGGACACTTCCCGCCCCCGTGCCTCCCTCCGCACCGCCGTGGTGTGGGAGCTCCTCAAGGAGGCACTCGACCGCCGGGTGAAGGCGACCGGGCGGGACGTGCTGGACGTACTGGACACCGGTGGCGGCACGGGCAAGTTCGCCGTGCCGCTGGCGCGCCTGGGGCACCGGGTCACCGTGGTCGACCCCAGCCCCAACGCGCTGTTCGGGCTGGAGCGCCGGGTCGCCGAGGCCGGCGTCGCCGAGCTGGTCCGCGGTGTGCAGGGCGATGCCCAGGGCCTGCTCGACGTCGTCGACCGGGAGGCGTACGACATCGTGCTCTGCCACGGCGTGCTGGAGTACGTGGACGACCCGGCCGAGGGTGCGGCCAACGCCGTGGCGGCGCTCCGCCCGGGCGGCACGCTCAGCCTGCTCGCCGCGGGCCTCGGCGGAGCCGTGCTGGCCCGCGCCCTGGCCGGCCACTTCACCGAGGCCCGCGCCGCGCTCACCGACCCTGCAGGCCGCTGGGGCGCGGGCGACCCGGTCCCGCGGCGCTTCACCGCCGAGCAGCTCACCGAGCTGGTCGCCGGGACCGGCCTGGAGGTCGGCGCGGTGCACGGCGTCCGCGTCTTCGCCGACCTCGTCCCGGGCGTCCTCGTGGACACCGAGCCGGGGGCCGGTGAGGCGCTGCTGCGCCTGGAGGAGGCCGCCGCCGAGCTGCCCGCCTTCCACGCGATCGCCACCCAGCTGCACGTCCTCGGCGGGAAGCACGCCTGATCCGCGCCTGATCCCCGCCCGCCCCCGCCTCGGTCCGCGCTGCAGGCAGTTGCCGCGGACCCGGCGGACAGCCTCCGCGGCGGAGATCCGCGCCGTATGATCGGGACAACAGCCACCGGCATGGCCCGCGGATCAATGGGGAATAAAGCGCCTCAGTGACCGCACCTGGCGGCGGTACGTTTTGCCCAGTGCTTTTTGATGTGCTCAGTGCTTTTCGATGTGGGGCAGCGCCCTTCCCGGCAGTGCATTTCGAACCTGGCGTGGAGGGCGGGTATCACGGGGGCGATTCCCCGCCTATCCTGAAGGGGACCCCTGGTCGCTACCCCCCGCGACCGACGGATGAGGAGGACTCCCGTGCCGCTCTCGGAGCACGAGCAGCGAATGCTCGAGCAGATGGAGCGAGCGCTGTACGCCGAAGATCCCAAGTTCGCGACAGCGCTTGAGGGAAGCGGACTGCGTACGTACACCCGGCGACGGGTCTACCAGGCAGTCGCAGGCATTGTGGTGGGTATCGCGCTCCTCATGACCGGTGTGATCGTCCCGAACGTACTCTGGGTCAGCGTGGTGGGTTTCCTCGTCATGCTGGGCTGTACGGTCCTCGTGGTCACCGGTTGGCGCAAAGCGCCCAAGCCTGGCGAGCACCCCGTCTCCGGCATGGCAGGCGGTTCGGCCCACGGCCGCAACCGGCAGCGACGGTCGATGATGACCCGCATCGAGGAGCGGTGGCAGCGCCGCCGCGACGAGCAGGGGCAGTAGGCCCCGGACAGACACGGGTGAGGGGGCGGCTGCCGCACGGCGGCCGCCCCCTCACAACTCTGCCCCCGCTGTCCTCGTTGCTGTCCCGGAGGGCTGCCGGATCGCGCCGCGCTGCGGCATGATGTCGGCGTGAGTGTGCTCCCCCTGGTCTTCACCAGCGGCTGGGCCAGCGGGATCAACGCCTACGCCGTGGTCCTCCTGCTCGGCGTCTTCGGCGCGACCGGGCTGGCCGACGAGGTGCCCGCCTCCCTGCAGCGAACCGATGTGCTCGTCGTCGCGGGCGTGCTCTTCCTCTGCGAGGCCGTCGCCGACAAGATCCCCTACGTGGACTCCGTCTGGGACTCCGTCCACACCGTGATCCGGCCGGTCGCCGGGGCCGTCGTCGGCGCCCTGCTGGCCGGGCAGAGCGGCTCGCTCTCCGACCTCGCCGCCGGGGCGATCGGCGGCTCAACCGCCCTGGCCAGCCATGCCGTCAAGGCCGGCACCCGCATGGCCGTCAACACCTCGCCCGAGCCGTTCAGCAACATCGCCCTCAGCACCGCCGAGGACCTCGGCGTCGCGGGGATCGTCACCTTCGCCGTGTTCCACCCCACCGCCGCCGCGGTCATCGCCGCCGTCCTGCTGGCGGCCGGCCTGGCCGTCCTGGTCTTCCTGTGGACCCGTATCCGCCGCTTCCTGCGCCGCCGGGCCCGGGGCCGCGAGGAGAAACGGCTCGCCGCCGGCGCCCGCGCGGCCGCGGGCCCACCCGGCTGACCCCGCCTCCCCGCTCGATAAGGTCAGCCGCATGGCACGAATTGCGGTGATCGGCGCCGGCATGGGCGCGATGGCCACGGCGGCCCGACTGGCCGTGGCGGGGCACCAGGTGACGGTGTACGAGCAGGGTCCGACGTACGGAGGCGCGGTCGGCCGGTACGAGCGGGACGGCTTCGTCTTCGACACGGGACCGGGGCTGCTGCACCTGCCGGCCGTCTACCGCGACCTGTTCGTCAAGACCGGCAAACGGCCCCTGGAGGACTGCGTCGACCTGGTCCAGGTCGACCCCGCCGTCCGGCACGTCCTCGCCGACGGTGCGGAGGTCGCCCTCCCCGGCGCCTCCCGCGGCGGCGCCGCGGCCGCCCTCGACCGTGCCTTCGGCGCGGGCTCCGGCGACCGCTGGAACGAGGTGCTGAACCGGGCGCGCGACGCCTGGGACGCCACCCGCCGCCCCCTGTTGGAGGAGCCGCTGCGGCCCGACTGGCAGGTCCTCGGCCGTGACCCGTACCCGGCCGTGCGGCGCAGCGGCCTGCTGCGCCGCCGGCCGCCGACCCTCGCCGAGATCGCCGGGCGCGAGCTGGGCGGGCCGCTCGGCGCGCTGCTGGCGGCGCGCGTCGAGGCGTACGGGATCGACCCGGCCGACGCCCCCGCCGCCGCGGCCGTGCTGCCCTACATGGAGCAGACCTTCGGCAGCTGGTACGTGCGCGGCGGGATCCGGGCCCTGGCCACCGCCGTGTACGAGCGCTGCCTGGAGCGGAAGGTCGTCTTCGCCTTCGACACCCCGGTACGGGAAGTGCTGGAACGCGGGGGCCGGGCGGCCGGGCTGGTGCTCGCCGACGGCACCGAGGCCGAGGCCGACCACGTCGTCTGCGGGACCGACCCCCGGCGGATCGGCGTACCGCTCCCGCCGGACGGCGTCCCCGCCCGCGGAGCCGGCGTGCGCAGCCGGTGCACCCTGCTGCTCGCCCTGCGCGGCGCCCGCCCCGAAGACGCCGTCCACCGCACCCTCGTCCACTCCCCCGGCGGGCTGCTCACCGTCCTGCGCCCCGACGACCCGGGCACCCGCCCCGACGCCGGACACGAGGCCGTCACCGTGAGCGTGGCCTGCGGGCCCGAGGGGCCGGCCCCGGACCGGGTCGACGGCCTGCTGGACCTGGCCGCGCGGGCCGTGCCGGACCTGCGCGAGCGGCTGCTGTGGTCCGAGGTGCGCACCCCGGCCGACATCGAGGCGGCCACCGGCGCGGCGGGCGGCGCGGTGCCCCCGCCGGCGCTCGCCGGGGCCGGCGGCCGGCTGCTTTACCCGGCCAACTCCACGGCCCTGCCCGGGCTGTACCTCGCGGGCGGCTGGGCGCACCCGGGCGGCGGGCTCGCGCACGCCGGGATGACCGGGGCGCTGGTGGCCGGGCTGATCGTGGAGGGCGCGGGCTTCCGCGGCTCGCAGTGACGCGCCGGAGCCCCTGTCGGCGGTGCCGGCAGGGGCTCGGGCGGTGGGTACGGGGGGACGCAGCCTCAGTAGCGGTACTGCTCGTACTCGCCGGTGCCCTGGTACGGGTACTGCTGGGGCTGCTGCTGCGGCTGCTGGGGGTAGGTCCCGCTCTGGTCGTCCGCCGGGTAGGGCTGGGCCACGTCCCGCTGCTGCGGCACCCACACCCCGCCGGGCGGGGTGTCCATGGAGTACTGCTCCTGCGCGGCCGCGCCCGCCGCGCCGTACGGGTCGGCGGTGTGGCCGGTGTACGGGGTGTAGTCGTACGGCTGCTGGGGGATGACGCCGCCGCCGGTGCCGATGTACGGGTCCGAGTAGGCGGCGTAGACCTGCTGGTCGCCGCCCGCCGCGTAGCCGCCGGAGTAGTCGTAGCCGCCCGGGGCCTGCGGGTCCTGGTAGGCGGCGTACCCGTGGGCGTCCTGCTCGGCCGTGGTGAACGGCGAGGCGAACGGAGCCGTCTGCGCCGGGTCGGCGGTGGCCGCGAAACTCTGTATCCCGTAGGAGCCGGTCTCGTCGGGCAGCGGCTCCGGGCTGTAGACCTCGGTCGCGTCGACGTCCGCCGCGGCGTCCGCCGCGCCGGCGGCCCCGTACTCCAGCGCGGTCACCTCGAGCGAGGGCTCGGGGCGCGGGCCGCCCGCCCGGCGGCGCCGCGAGCCGCTGGCGGCCTGCCCCTTCGCCGCGGAGCCCTTGCCGCCGCCGCCCTTGCCCTTGCCCTTGCCGCCGCTCTTGCCTCGGCGGATCGCCCAGCCGGCCTCGAAACCCTTGCGGAAGGAGAGCGTCACCAGCGTCTGGCCCACGGCGAACGCCGCCGCGCCGACCGCGATGACCGGCACCGACGGCAGCACCACCCCGGCGACCACGCCGAGGAACCCGGCGAACGCGAGCAACCGCCAGCGCAGCCGGGCCTTGTACTGCATCAGGACCTCGGCAAGCAGCCACAGCGCGACGAAACCGAACGCGATGTAGAGGACCGTCATTCCCATGCGTGGCACCCCTCGGTACGGCCGCCCTGGGAACGGCCGATCAGGCCCGCTGGTGCAGGCCCAGGTTCTCGTAGATCTCGAGAGTCGCCGTGGAGTTGTTCAGCGTGATGAAATGCAGCCCCGGGACACCCTCGGACAGCAGTCGCGCGCAGAACTCCGTGGCGAACTCGATCCCCATGGAGCGTACAGCGGCCGGATCGTCCTTGACGGCGAGCATGCGCTCTTTCACGGCCTCGGGGAAGACTGCGTTGCTGAGTTGGGGCAGACGGTCGAGCTGCTTGATGGCCACAACAGGCATGACCTCAGGGATGATCGGCGTCTCGCAGCCGGCCTTCTCGACGCTGTCGCGGAGCCGCAGATAATTCTCGGGATCGAAAAACATCTGGGTGATCGCGTAGTCGGCGCCTGCGCGGCACTTGTCCACGAAGTGCCGGATGTCCGTGTTCCAGTCCTCCGAACGCGGGTGCATCTCGGGGAAAGCGGCCACGCCCACGCAGAAGTCGCCTGATTCCTTGAGCAGTCGGACGAGGTCGGCCGCGTAGTGCACGCCGTCGGGGTGCGCGACCCACGGGCCCATCGGGTTGCCCGGCGGGTCGCCGCGCACGGCGAGCATGTTGCGGATGCCGGCGTCGGCGAACTGGCCGATCACGTTGCGCAGCTCGGCGATCGAGTGGTCGACGGCGGTGAGGTGCGCGACGGGCGTGAGGGTGGTGTCCGCGGCGATCTGCTGGGTGGCCTTCACGGTGCCGCCGCGGGTGGAGCCGCCGGCGCCGTACGTCACGGAGACGAAGCTGGGGCCCACCGCCTCGATGCGGCGCAGCGCGTTCCACAGGTTGCGCTCGCCGGTCTCCGTCTTGGGGGCCCAGAACTCGAAGGAGTACGAGGGGTCCCCGGACGCGAGCAGGTCGCGGACCGTGCGTGCACGGTCCGTTCGGGTGGAAGCGGTTCCAAGGGCCATACGGGCAGGTTAGACGCGCGTTCGCGGACACCGAAGCGGCGTCCACCCATTGGACACGATTTTGGACAGTCGGGCGGGACCGTAGGGGGCCGGGCCTCAGCCGAGCCGGGCCTCAGCCGAGCCGGGCCTCAGCCGAGCCGGGCCCGGACGCGCTTGGCCAGGTCGGCCGCGGCGGCGCCGGGGTCGGCGGCCTCGGTGAGGGCACGGACGACGACGATGCGGGTGGCGCCGGCGTCGAGGACCTCGTCGAGGTTGCCGGCGTCGATCCCGCCGATGGCGAACCAGGGGCGGTCCTGCTCCAGGGAGGCCGCGTACCGGACGAGGTCCAGGCCGGGGGCGTGGCGGCCGGGCTTGGTGGGGGTCGGCCAGCAGGGGCCGGTGCAGAAGTAGTCCACGCCGGGCTCGGCGGCGGCCGCGGCCACCTCGTCCTCCGCGTGGCAGGAGCGCCCGATCAGGACGCCCTCGCCCAGGATCGCGCGGGCGGCGGGGACGGGGATGTCGCCCTGGCCCAGGTGCAGGACGTCGGAGCCGATGGCGTGTGCGACGTCGGCGCGGTCGTTGACGGCGAGGAGCTTGCCGTGGCGGCGGGCGGCCTCGGCGAAGACCTGGAGGTGCTCCAGCTCCTCGCCTGCCTCCATGCCCTTGTCGCGGAGCTGGACGATGTCCACGCCGCCGGCCAGGACGGCGTCGAGGAATTCGGGGAGGTCCCCCTGCCGCTTGCGGGCGTCCGTGCACAGGTAGAGCCGGGCGTCGGACAGCTGGGCGTTCGCGTTCGCGGACATGGGGGTCCCCCTCGTGGGCACGGTGCCGGGCCGCCGCGGCGGGCGGCGGCGCCGGGGCACCGCGGATGGATCAGTGGGCTCGGGTACGGGTCAGAGGGCGAGCGCCTGGGCGCGGCGCTTCACCTCCGTGCCGCGATTCTCGCTCAGCGCCTGCACCGGGGTGCCGGGCAGGGTGGGGTCCGCGGTGAAGAGCCACTCCAGCATCTCCTCGTCGGAGAAGCCGTCGTCGCGCAGGACGGTCAGCAGGCCGGGCAGGCCCTTGACCAGCTTGTCGCCCGCGATGAAGGCGGCGGGCACCTGGAGGGCGCGGTTCTCACCACGGCGTACGGCGATCAGCTGACCTTCCTTGACCAGCTGGCGGACCCGGGTCACTTCGATGTCGAGCATCTCGGCGATGTCGGGGAGGTACAGCCAGGCGGGGACAAGGGCATCGATCTTTGCGTCAATCTCGGTCACGGCACAAGCCTGCCACCTCCCGCCCCCACCCGGCACCCAAGCCACCCCATCCGTGGCCCCACCCCGTCCCACCCGGCCCCGGCCTACCCTGGGCCCGCCGGCTCCGGGCCAGCACCCCAGAGTCCACCGGCTCCGCCGACGCCTGAGCCGGGGGTCCGGCAAATCCAGCCCCGCCGGCGCGTGAGGCGCGGGTCCGGGCGGAGCCCGGTGCCCGGCGGAGCCGGGTTTCGGGGGGGGGGGGGCCCCCCCCCCCCCCCCCCCCCCCCCCCCGGCGGGGGCGCGCCCCCCCCCCCCCCCCCCCCCCGCGGCGGGGGGGGGGGAGGGGTACGCCCCCCCCCCC
>NZ_JBEYXK010000152.1:0-11607 GCF_040645035.1 Streptomyces sp. NPDC046876
ACCAGCCCGCGCGGCGTTTGAGCGCACCGGGCGCGAAGCGCCCGGGTCTTTCAGCCCCGCCGGCGTTTGAGGCGAACGGGGTCCGGGGCGTCAGCCCCGGTTTCGGGAAGGGGCGGGTAGGGGAACGGCTCCGCGCAGCGGACGCCCGGCGCCCCCGCCCGCTTCGGAGGGGGCGGGATCCCAGGTCGCCCGGGCATGTGGGCAAGGCAGGGGTGGACCCCGGGGCGGCGGGGCGACAAACTTGCAGCGCTAGGTTTGTCTCAGGTCCAGGCCCGCCGGGAGGCCCCCGTGTCCTTCGTACCCACCGACCCGCTCGGGCTCGACGAGCTCCTCACCCCCGAGGACCTCGCCGTCCGCGACACGGTCCGCAACTGGGCCGCCGACCGCGTCCTGCCCCACATCGCCGAGTGGTACGAGCAGGGTGAGCTCCCGCAGATCCGCGAGCTCGCCCGCGAGCTCGGGCGGATCGGCGCCCTCGGGATGTCGCTCACCGGCTACGGCTGCGCCGGCGCCAGCGCCGTGCAGTACGGCCTGGCCTGCCTGGAGCTGGAGGCGGCCGACTCCGGGATCCGCTCCCTCGTCTCCGTCCAGGGATCGCTCGCCATGTACGCGGTCTGGAAGTACGGCTCCGAGGAGCAGAAGCAGCGCTGGCTCCCCGGCATGGCCGCCGGCGAGCTGATCGGCTGTTTCGGCCTGACCGAGCCCGACGTCGGCTCCGACCCCGCCGCCATGCGCACCCACGCCAAGCGCGACGGCTCCGACTGGGTCCTGAACGGCCGCAAGATGTGGATCACCAACGGCTCGGTGGCCTCGGTCGCGGTGGTCTGGGCGCAGACCGAGGACGGCATCCGCGGTTTCGCCGTCCCGACCGACTCCGCCGGCTTCAGCGCGCCCGAGATCAAGCACAAGTGGTCGCTGCGCGCCTCGGTCACCAGCGAGCTGGTCATGGACGACGTCCGGCTGCCGGCCGACGCGGTGCTGCCGGGGGTCACGGGGCTCAAGGGACCGCTGGGCTGTCTCAGCCACGCCCGGTACGGGATCGTCTGGGGCGCCATGGGCGCGGCACGCGCCAGTTTCGAGGCCGCGCTCGACTACGCGCGCACCCGGGAGCAGTTCGGCAGGCCCATCGGCGGCTTCCAACTCACCCAGGCCAAGCTGGCCGACATGGCGCTGGAACTCCACAAGGGCATCCTGCTCGCCCACCACCTGGGCCGCCGTATGGACGCGGGCACCCTGCGCCCGGAGCAGATCAGTTTCGGCAAGCTCAACAACGTCCGCGAGGCCATCGACATCTGCCGCACCGCGCGGACCGTCCTGGGTGCCAACGGGATCTCCCTCGAATACCCCGTCATGCGGCACGCCACCAACCTCGAGTCGGTGCTCACCTACGAGGGCACCGTGGAAATGCACCAGTTGGTGCTGGGCAAGGCGCTCACCGGTCTCGACGCCTTCCGGTGAGGGCCCGGCTCAGCTCTGGTTGAAGAAGTCGCGCGAGCGGCCGCCGGGCTCGCCGCTCACGATCTGGGTGTCGGCCGGGGTCAGCAGGAAGACCCTGGTCGCCACCCGCTCGATCGAGCCGCGCAGGCCGAAGGTCAGGCCGGCCGCGAAGTCGACGACGCGCTTGGCGTCGGCCGGGTCCATCAGCGACAGGTTCACGATCACCGGGACGCCCTCGCGGAACAGCTCGCCGATGCCGCGCGCGTCGCGGAAGCCGTCCGGCGTGACGGTGGCGATCCGGCGGCCCTGCTCGACGGCCGACTCCGACGCGACCCTGACCCGCGGGTCGGTGACCCACTGGTCGCCCGGCCCGGCGACGGAACCGTGGGCGGCCTCCGCGTAGTCGTCGTCGTAGTAACGCTCGTCGTCACTGTCCTCCACGAGACCCAGCCAAGCGCTCGCCTTGCGTACCGAACCCATGGACGCCTCCTTTCACCGCGGTCGGTTGTCTTCTCTCCGCTTCCCTATGGTCGTCCATGATGCTGACAACGCGCCAAGTGGATAGCCGCCGCGCAGGGGTTTCGTGACGGTACTGGTGCAGAACATCCGTTGCACGGTCAAGGATGCTGATCGACCGCACTGCTGACTGAGTGAAAATATGATGACTACTGCCGTCCGGGTGGTGGGCAGGGACGTACGGGTGACCGATCCGGCTCGATACGATGCCCATCTCGTAAGCGATTGACACTCGGGGGACCCGGATTGTTCGGCATAGTCAGGCCTTGCACACACCGTTTGGGAGAACGTTTCAAGACGGAGTGGATGGCTCATCTCTGCGGCCTCTGCCTGGCACTTCGGGGGGACCACGGCCAGTTCGCCCGGATCGTCACGAACTATGACGGTCTGTTGGTCTCCGTTCTGACGGAGGCTCAGTCCGGTCCCGCCGCCGGCTCCCGCCGCACCGCCGGCCCCTGCCCGCTGCGCGGCATGCGGACGGCTCCCGTCGCCAACGGCGAAGGCGCACGCCTCGCGGCCGCGGTCTCCCTCGTGCTCGCCTCGGCGAAGGTGCGCGACCACGTCGCCGACGGGGACGGCCTGTTGGCCCGCGCCCCCATCGCCGCCGCGGCCCGCAAGGTGGCCCGCGGCTGGGACCGGGCGGGCGCCCGCACCGGCGCCTCGCTCGGCTTCGACACGGCCGTCCTCGTCGACGCCGTGGACCGCCAGGCGGGCATCGAGACCCTGGCCGGCCCCGGCACCCCGGTGCTCGTGGTGACCGAGCCGACGGAGACCGCGACCGCCGCCGCCTTCGCCCACACCGCGCAGCTGGCCGGCAAGCCCGGCAACGCCGCGCCGCTCGCCGAGGCCGGTCGGTACTTCGGGCGGCTCGCGCACCTGCTGGACGCCGTGGAGGACCGGCACGCGGACGCCGCGGCGGGCGCCTGGAACCCCCTCGCCGCCACCGGGACCTCCCTTGCCGAGGCGCGGCGGCTGTGCGACGACGCCCTGCACGGCATCAGGCTCGCGCTGCGGGAGGTCGAGTTCGCCGACGCGGGGCTCGCCCACCGGCTGCTGGTGCACGAGCTGCGTACCTCGGTGGACCGCGCCTTCGGCACCTCCTCCTGCGGCCACGCCCACGCCGGCACGAACGCCACCGCGCAGGGCCCCGGCTACGGCGCGCCGCCGCAGGGCCCCGGCTACGGCCCCGGCCCGGGCGCCCCGTACGGCGGCGGCCCCTACGCGGGCGATCCGTACGCGGGCGGCCAGCAGGGCGGCCCGTACGGCTCCGGCCCCTACGGCGGCAACCCGTACGGAGGCAATCCCTACGGCGGCGGCTCGGGCGGCCCCGGCGGTCCGGGCATGCCGCCCCCGATGGGCGGCGGTGGCGGGCTGCCGCCGCAGAGGCCCCGCCGCGGGCTGCTGGCCGGCTGCGCGGTGGCCATCGGGCTGTTCTGCACCTGCCAGCTGTGCTGCTCGGAGCACGAGGGGCCGTGGTCGCGCAAGAAGCGGGACGCCTGGTGCGACGCCTGCGAGTGCTGCGACAGCTGCGAGTGCTGCGGGAACTGCTGCGACGGCTGCGACTGCTGTGACTGCGGCGGCTGCGATTGCGGCTGCAGCTGACGCCGGGGGCGGCGCGGCCGGCGCGGCCGGCGCGGCCGGCGCCGCCGACGCGGGTCGGGCCCTGAGCCCCCGTCAGGCACCCACAGGCCCGGACGGCGTACAGAACGGTTCCCGTCCGGGCCTGTGTGGAAGGGCTGAGCGGGATGAACGATGTCGCAGACGATCCCAAGGCCGCCCGGCCGGAACGGCACGAACGCCGGGCGGCGTCCGTGTCCGCCCCTTACGGCCCCCTCCCCCTCGCCGACTACCCGGAAGGTCGAATTCCGGCCGTTCCCGGCCACCGGCACCCCACCGGTGACGGGGTGGCGCCCACCGCCTCCGCGGAGGACGGCCTCGGCCCGGACGGCGAGCCCTTCGGGGGCGAGGCGGTCCTGGCCGAGGACGGCGGCGCGCCTGCGCATTCCCGGCTCGCCGCCCCCGCCGACGCGCGGATCGCCCCGACCCGCCGGGAGGGCGCGTGGGCGGTACGCGTTTACGACCCCGCCTCCGCGGCCCGACAGGCCTTCGGAGGCTGAAAGATGCCCTTGCCCCCCGTATTCGACGCCGGGACACTCCCGACAGCGCCATTCGGGGGTTTGTCAGGGGCACGACGAAATCCAGTGCGCCCGCCGTACCCCCGGCTGCGCCTCACGGGCTCCGGCACCCCCCACGTCCGCCGGGCCCCCGATCCCTCCCGGGAGGACGAGAAGTGAGGATCAAGAGCATCACCCGTACCCGGCTGCTCGCGGTGGCCGCCGGCCTGGCAGCCGTCGCCGGGCTCGCCGCGCCCACCGCCGCCAGCGCGGACAGCGGCTTCAGCGCCGCCACCCTCGCAGCGGCGGGCGCCTCCGTCGAGCGCGCCGACGTCGCCGGCACGGCCTGGTACACCGACCCCGCCAGCGGCACCCTGGTCGTCGCCGCGGACTCCACCGTCACCGCCGCGGACCTCGCGAAGATCCGCAAGGAGGCCGGCGCCGGCGCGGCCGCCCTGCGCATCGAGCGGATCCCCGGCAAGCTGAGCAAGCTCATCTCCGGCGGCGACGCGATCTACACGTCGGGCTGGCGCTGCTCGCTCGGCTTCAACGTCCGCAGCGGCACCACGTACTACGTGCTGACCGCCGGCCACTGCACCGACGGCGCGGGCACCTGGTGGACGAACTCCTCGCACACCACCACGATCGGCGCGACCGTGGGCTCCAGCTTCCCGAACAACGACTACGGCCTGGTCCGCTACGACAACACCTCCCTCGCCCACCCCGGAACCGTCGGCAGCCAGGACATCACCAGCGCCGCCAACGCGACCGTCGGCATGTCCGTCACCCGGCGCGGCTCCACCACCGGCACCCACAGCGGCTCGGTGACCGGCCTCAACGCCACCGTCAACTACGGCAACGGCGACATCGTCTACGGCATGATCCGCACCAACGTCTGCGCCGAGCCCGGCGACAGCGGCGGCCCGCTCTACTCCGGCAGCCAGGCCATCGGCCTGACCTCCGGCGGCAGCGGCAACTGCACCTCCGGCGGCACGACCTTCTTCCAGCCGGTCACCGAGGCCCTGAGCGCCTACGGCGTCAGCGTCTACTGACCGACCGCTCCCCCCGGCCGGCCGCCACCCGGCACAATGACGAGCCCCCGCCCGAACTCCCGGGCGGGGGCTCGACTTTGACGGAAAGCGAGGCGGGGCATGAGCGAGGGACGACCGGACCGGGTGAGCGCCGGGCCGCAACCGGAGCAGCGGCGCATCAGGCGCAACCCGTGGCTGTTCACCGCGCCGCTCGTGTTGCTGTGCGCACTCGGGGCGATCCTCGTGTGGGAGGTGGTCCGCTCCAACCTCCCGGAGGCGACCCGCGCCCGGTGGCCGTGGCGGCTGGAGCTGATGAGCCAGGAGCCGCTGGCCAGCCTGCTCGCCATCGCCGCCGGCGCCGTGCTGGCGCGCGCCCAGTACGCCCGTACCGTCCGGCCGGTGCTGGGATGGCGCTCGTCCTTCGCGGAGGGCGAGCTGACGGCGGGACAGCGGTGCTGGCGGGTGGGCCTGTTCAACGGCGGACAGCACAACGTGGTGCTCACCCGCGTCGACTACCGGCTGGTGGCGGCCGCCGACCCCGAAGGGGCTGCCGGGCCCGAGGGGGAGTGGTCGGACCTGGCCGGGGTCGCGGCGCGGCTCGCGGCCCTGGACCTCAGGGCCGGGGTGGACATCCGGATCGCCTCCTTCGGCGGAGGGTTCCCGCTGGTGGCGACCGGCACGTACGAGACCATCGAGATAGGGGTGTTCTCCCGGCGGTTCGTCGACGAGGTGCGCTCCTTCCAGGTGCGCGTGCGGATGGAGGACAGCGTCGGCGACTCGCACGAGCGCGTCATCGACTGCCTCAGGGGCGTACGCGAGACGCTGGCAGCCCCGGCGGGCTGGAGCACGTCCGTACCGTCCGTACCGTACGCCCCCTCCACTCCGCCCGCCCCGCGCGCCTCACAGGAGCCACCCCAGGGCGTATGACAGCGCGTACTGCGCGGCGAAGTGGCCCGCTCCGGGTTCGAGGACGCTCGTACTGCGCGGGATGTGCTCGGCCAGCCAGCGGGCGTGCCCCGTCGGGGAGAACGCGTCCTGCGCCCCGTGCCACACCAGGGCCGGGCAGGCGATGGCCCCCGGTTCGAACCCCCAGGGCCGGCAGAGCGCCAGCGCGTCGTCGAGCCAGCCGTGCGCCGAAGACCGCAGTCCCTCACGGTAGTTGTCCAGGATCACCCGCCGTACCCGCTCGTCCTCCAGCACCGGCAGGTCCGCGTCCGCAAGATCCCCCCGCAGCTCCTCGAGCAGCCGCGCAGGGTTCCGCCGGATCACCCCGGCCAGGGGCACGATCTGCCGCTCCAGGGCCTCGGGGTCGAGCATCGCCAGCGAATAGTGGGCCACGTTGTGCGGGGTCATGCCGGCGAACCAGTCCAGTCCCGCGGCGTCCCGGGGAGCGAGCCCGACCAGGACGGCCACCGCCGTCACCCGCCCGGGGAGCAGCGCGGCGCAGGCGAGCGCATGCGGACCGCCCCCGGAGCGGCCGACCGCCGCGAAGGTGCCCACGCCCAGGGCGTCCGCGACGGCGGCCGCATCGGCTGCGGCGTCCGCGACGCTCCGGCCGGGCCGCCGGTCGGAGTCCCCGTACCCGGGCCGGTCGTAGGCGAAGAAGCGGAACTCCGGGTGCCGCCGGGCGGCATCGGACAGGGCCGTCCCGATCCGGCTGCCCGGCGTGCCGTGGTGCAGGAGCACCGGCAGGCCGTCCGGCTCGCCCCACTCCTCGGCGATCAGCCTCCGGCCGTCCCCGGTCCGCACCTCGACGCGCACAGTGTCCTCGGCTTCCGCCTGATCCCGCCGGGCCGTGCGGCCGGCACCGCGTCGGGAGGCGGCCTTCCCCGACCGCCCCCGGCCCCCTAGCCTCCCCATGGAAGCACACCGCCGATCCCCCGGGGGGAACCGTGGACACCACCGCGAAGCAGCCGTCGTCCTTCCGCCCCGGGCGCACCGCCCGGCCGACCCTGGCCGCACTCGCCGCCGCCGGCCCGGACGCCGCCGCCGACCGTCGGATCGCCCGGCTACTGCCGGGCGCGGCCGACCCCGAGAGGCGGGACGTCGGCTTCAACTCCGCGCTCTGAGCGCGCGACCGCCGCCGTGGTGGAGGTCGCCGGACGCCCCGCACCGCCGCTGCCGGTGCCCGTGCCGTTCCGTGAGTTCGTGGTCAAGGTGCACAGCAGGTGCGATCTCGCCTGCGACCACTGCTACGTCTACGAGCACGCGGACCGGAGCTGGCGCCGGCGGCCCCCGGTGCTCTCCGAGGAGGTGGCCGAGCGCACGGCGGAGCGGATCGCCGAACACGCCCGGGACCACGCCCTGCCCTCGGTGACGGTCATCCTGCACGGCGGCGAGCCGCTGCTGGCCGGGACCGCCCGGCTGCGGCGGCTGTGCGCGGCGCTGGCCCGCGGTATCGGCCCCGCGACCGTACTCGACCTGCGCATCCACACCAACGGAGTCCGGCTGGACGAGGCCTTCCTCGACCTGTTCGCCGAGTACGGGGTCAAGGTCGGCGTCTCCCTCGACGGCGACCGCGCGGCCAACGACCGGCACCGCCGGTTCGCCGACGGCCGCTCCAGCCACCCCCGGGTCGCCCGGGCCCTGGCCCTTCTGCGCCAGGACCGCCACCGCCCCCTCTACCTGGGCCTGCTGTGCACGGTGGACCTCGAGAACGACCCCGTCGCCGTCCTCGACGCGCTGGCCTCCTTCGCACCGCCCCGGATCGACCTCTTGCTGCCCCACGCCACCTGGGACACCCCGCCGCCGCGGCCCGGCGGAGCGGCCGATGCCTACGCCCGCTGGCTGCTGCGGGCCTTCGACCACTGGGACGCCCGCGGACGCCCGGTGCCGGTCCGGCTGTTCGACTCCCTGCTGAGCACCTTGCGCGGCGGGCCCGCCCTGACCGAATCGCTCGGGCTCGCTCCGAGCGACCTCGTCGTCATCGAGACCGACGGCACCCTGGAGCAGGCCGACTCCCTCAAGACCGCCTACGAGGGCGCCGCCGCCACCGGGTTCGACGTCCGCACCCACCGGTTCGACGAGGTGGCCGCCCACCCCGGCATCCGGGCCCGACAGGCGGGCCTGGCCGGCCTCGGCCCGCAGTGCCGCAGCTGCCCGGTGGTGCGCTCCTGCGGCGGAGGCCTGTACGCGCACCGCTTCCGCTCCGGCGGCGGCTTCGCGAACCCCTCCGTCTACTGCGCCGACCTGCGGGCCCTGGTCGACGGGGTGGAGGCCCGCACCGCCCGCGAGACCGCAGGGCGCGAGGCCGCCGACCCGGACGCGCTCGCCGCCTCCCAGCAGGACCTGACCCGGCTGCTGCTCGCCCGGCTGCACACGGCCCTGTCGCCCGCAGCCGGGGCGGCGGACCCGGGGGCCGGAGCCTGGCGGCGCGCATGGGCGCTGGTGGAACGCGTGGAGGAGGCGGCGCCCGAGGCCCTCGACGCCGTACTGGACCACCCCTACACGCGGACCTGGCTGCTGGCGGAGCTACGGGCCGCACAGGAAGGCCGCGTACGGGCCGGGCGGGCGGCCCGGAGGCTGTCGGCCCTCGCGGCCGCCACCGTGGTGCGCGGCCGGCTCGGCCTCGCGGCCCCGCTGCCGCACCCGCCCGCCGACGGCGTGTACCTGCCGACGCTCGGCCTGCTGCGTGTGCCGGCCGGCGAGTGGGAACTGCGCTGCACCGAAGGCGGGTTCGAGGCCGTCGGTGCGGCGGGTGGACGGCTCCGGCCGGCCGAGGGCGGCCCGTACTGGCAGTCCCTGCGCCTCTGGCATCCGGTCGGGGGTGGCACGGCCGGGCCCGTGGTGCTGGACGACCTCGACCCGGCGCGCGACTGCTTCGGCCGGACACCCCGCACCCGTCTGGAGCCGGCCGAGGCGGCCGACTGGACGGACCGCCTCGACGCGGCGCAGGCGCTCCTGCACCGCACCGTGCCGGACCTGGCGGCAGAGGCCCGGGCGGCGCTGACCACGCTCACCCCGCTCACCGGACACCCCGCGTCCGCAGGCACGGCCGCCGACGGGGGCGGCCGCGGACCCGGAGCAGTGGGCCTGCCCTGGGCGGCGGGCGTGCGCCAGACGGCGCTGGCCCTGCTGACGGGCCGGCGGCGGTCCCGGCTGCGGGAGCTGACCGAGGCCGCCGACCTGTACGCGCTGGACGGGCAGTGGCTGCACCCCTCGCCCTGGCGGCACCGACCGGTACCCGTGTCCCGACTGCTGGCCGATGCGGACGAGCAGCTGGCGCTGGCCGCCTTCAGGAGCGCGGAGTCCGGGCGGCGGGATCCGGGCGTGGACCGGGTCCGGGCGGCCCTCGACCGGCTCTCCACGGCCGCCGAGCTCACCGTGGCGGGGAAGACCGTGGTGGCCCGGCTGAGGACGGAAGCGGAACGTCTGGGGGCCTGACGGCGGAGACCGGACAGGCGGGCGGGCAGGCGGGCGGGCCGTCGGCGCGGGCACCGTGCGGTCCTGCGGGCGTCCTGCGGCCGAGTGCAACGCGGGTGTGGACGGGGGATGAAAGGCCTGTTTCCGAACTGCTGTGGCGCATTAGGGATGTTGTGTGCCGTGTGGTGGCTGGCTAGCGTCATGGCGCATGCCGGCCGGTGCGCCGCGTCGCCCATCCACCAGGAGTGTCCGTGAAGCCGTCCCGCTCTGCCCTGCTCTCCCTCGGATCCGCCCTGGCGCTCGCCGCCACGGCCGCGGTCCCGGCCGCCCGGGCCGCCGAGGCCCCCGCCGCGGACGGTGCGGCCGTCGTCCGCGAGTGGTACGACACCACCGCCCGCACCGTCGAGGCGGCCGGGGCGCCGACCCAGATCACCAACAGCCGTACCTGGGCCATCAGCTGGCTCGCCGCCGCCCGCGCCGCCCGGGAGGCCCCCGCCGGGCGGGGCCGGGCCGCCTTCCAGGACGCCGCGGTCGCCTCCGCCGTCCACGACGCCCTGGTCTCCCTCGCGCCGTCCCGCGCGCCCGAGCTCGACGCCGCCCTCGCCGCCACCCTCGACCGGATCCCCGACGGCGCCGCCGAGCACCGGGGTGTCGCCGCCGGGGCCCGGCAGGCCCGGATCGCCCTCGCCGAGCGGGAGGGCGACGGGCTCGACCCGGCCTCCGTGAACGCCCCCTTCCCCGTCCCGGCCGCCGCCCCCGGCGTCTGGCAGCCCACGCCCGACGGCTACGCCCCGGCGGTCCAGTACGGCAACCGCGTGGCGAAGCCGTTCCTGCTGGACTCCCCGTCCCAGTACCGGCTCGGCCCGCCGCCCGCGCTGGACTCGGCCCGCTACCGGGCGGATCTGGCGGAGGTGCGCGCGTACGGGAAGGCCGACAGCACCGTGCGCACCCTGCGCCAGACCGAGACCGCCACCTTCTGGTACGGCTCCTCGCTGACCCTGTACACCGAGCCGCTGCGGGTGGCCGTGACCCGCTCGCACCGCTCGACCGCCGAGCGGGCGGAACTCCTCGCGCTGTTCCACGCCGCCCTGGTCGACACGCAGATCGCCACCTCCGACAGCAAGTACGCCTACACGCGCTGGCGCCCCGTCACCGCCATCCGGACCGGCAGCCTCGGCACCGATCCGGCCTGGACCCCGCTGCACCAGACCCCGGCCCACCCCGACTACCCGAGCGGCCACGCCACGTACGCCGGGGCCGCCGAGGCGATCCTCGACGCGCTCGTCGGGGCCCGGACCGCGCCGTTCTCCCTTACGAGTCCGACCGCGCCCGGCGTGCGGCGCACGTACACCGGCTGGGACCAGCTGACCCGGGACAACGTCGACGCGCGCGTCTACTCCGGCATTCACAGCCGCTCCGCCGATGAGGCCGGCGTCGTCCTCGGCAAGGCCGTCGCCGCCCACGCCCTGCGCACCGCCCCCCGCCTCTTCACTCCGCCCCAGGCCTGACCCCCACGCCCCGACCTGGCCGCCGCGCCCGACCCGACTGACGGCCCACCCGGCCTGCCCGCCGTGCCCCGGCCTGCCTGCCGCGCCCCTGCCTGCCCGCCGCGCCCCTGCCCGCCGCGCCCCGGCCTGCCTGCCGCGCCCCGACCTGGCCGCCCGGCCCGGTCGGCCCGGTCCGCCCCGGTCGCGGGGCCGGTTGCCCTGCGGGGCTGTTCCCCCACCCCGCCCCTTCCCGAAACCGGGGCTCCGCCCCGGACCCCGTTCGCCTCAATCGCCGGCGGGGCTCAAAGATCGGTGGTTCCGCCGCCGGACCCTCCCCCAGCTACCGCTGAGAGACCCCAGCGCCTCAAACGCCGGCGCGGCTGGGGTGGGTCCGGTGGGAGCTGAAAAGACCCGGGCGCTTCGCGCCCGGTGCGCTCAAACGCCGCGCGGGCTGGATTTGCCGCTGCGCAGCACCGTCCAGCTCTGCCGGCGCTTTCCGGCCCCGCCCAGCCGGCACTGTCCAGCCCAGCCGCACCATCCAGCCCGGCCGGCACCATCCAGCCTCGCCGGCGTTTGAGGCGCGGGGGTGCGGGGGCGGAGCCCCCGCCGCGGTGTGGCGCGCCCGCGATTGTGGGGGGCGGGGGCGGGGCCGCAGGTCCC
>NZ_JBEYXK010000153.1:0-11535 GCF_040645035.1 Streptomyces sp. NPDC046876
CGTTCCGGGCGCTTCGCGCCCGGTGCGCTCAAACGCCGCGCGGGCTGGATATTCCAGGCCCGCCGGCGTTTGAGGCGCGGGGTCCGGGGCGGAGCCCCGATCTTTGAGCCGCGCCGGCGATTGAGGCGGGCGGGGGCCGGGGCCGCAGGCCACGGTTTCGGGAAGGGGCGGGGAGGGGACAGGCTCCGCGCAGCGGAACAGCGGCAGCGGCAGCGGCAGCGGCAGCGGCAGGGGACGGCCGGGCGGGCCGGTTAGCGGCGGTGGGTCAGTTCGTCGTAGACCGACAGGATTTGGGCGACCGTGTCGTCCTCCGAGGGCCAGGTGGCGGCCTGGGCCCGACCCGCGGCCGCCAGGGCCGCACGGCGGGCCGGGTCCGACAGGAGGCCCGTGACCGCCTCGGCCAGGGCGGGGGCGTTGCCGTACGGGACGAGGACGCCCGCGTCGCCGACCAGGTCCGGGACACCCCCGACCGCGGTGGCGACCAGCGGCACGCCCAGCCGCAGCGCCTCCTGCGCCAGCAGCGACCGCGCCTCCCACCGACTCGGCAGCACCGCCACATCGGCCGCGGCGAGCAGCCGCCCCGCATCCCGCCGCCGCCCCAGCAGCCGCACCGGGAGCCCCTCGGTCTCGATCCGCCGGGCCAGTTCGCCGCGCAGCGGCCCCTCCCCCGCGACCACCACCAGCGGCAGCGGCTCCAGGACCCGCCAGGACCTGGCCGCGTCCAGCAGAACGGAGTACCCCCGGTGCGGCACCAGGCTGCCGATCGCGATCACCAGCGGCCGCTCCACCGCCCCCAGCTCGGCCCGCGCCTTGCCGGGGTCGGCGCCCGGCGGATCTCCGGCGGGCGCGGCCACGGGGGCGAGCCGGGCGTCCCGCGCACCGCGGGCCCGGGCCAGGTCCACCTGGTCGGAGGAGGCGCCCAGGACCACCGCCGCGGCCCGCGCGACCTGCCGCTCCAGCAGCCGCCCGAGCCGCCCCAGCGATCCTTCGGCCGTGGGCCCGCCGCCCTGCCAGGTGACGACCAGCGGGACCCGCCGGCCGCGCAGCGCCAGCAGGGCCTGTACGGCGGCCCGTACGCCGTGCGCGTGCACGACGTCCGCCCCGGCGCAGGCGGCCCGCATGGCGCTCACGGCGTCGGGGGCGAACTGCGCCCCGGCGCCGGTGAAGTCGTACTCCCCCTCCGCCTCCACGGGGGCGCACACCGTGACCCGTACCCCGCGCGCGGCGAGCCCGGTCGTCAGCGACCGCACGTGGGCGCTGCTGTCCGCGCCGGCGCCGCCGAGGACCTGGACGGTGCGCAGGGGTGGCCGCCCGTACGGCTGCAGGGGGGCCGGGACCGGGACCGGGGAGCTGCTCACGGGCCGAAGCTCCTGGGTGAGGGGGGCAGGGACGCCGCCCAGGATGCCAGCCCGTACGCGCGTTCCGGGACCATACGGGTGCGGATCCCGCAGGAGATACCGTCACATGCCCCCGAGCCTCACCCACACGGCGTAGCGTGCCGTCACCCCGGCGCCACCCCCGCGCCACCCCGGGCCTCCCCCCGCGCCACCCCGCCGTGTCCGTACGCGATGGCTCCCGTACGCGACGGGGCCCGGGCGCGTCGTGCGCCCGGGCCCCGTCGGGAACCGCAACCGTCAGGCGTCGGCGCGCGCCGCCGCGAGGAGCTCCTCGGCGTGGGCCCGCGCGGAGACGGAGTCCTCGTGGCCGGCCAGCATGCGCGACAGCTCCCGGACCCGGTCCTCGCCCTCCAGCACGGTGACGCCGCTGCGCGTCACCGAGCCGTCGTTGGTCTTCTCGACCAGCAGCTGCCGGTCGGCGAAGGCCGCCACCTGCGGCAGGTGCGTGACGACGACCACCTGGGCCGACTTGGCGAGCTTGGCCAGGCGCCGGCCGATCTCGACGGCCGCCTTGCCGCCGACGCCCGCGTCGACCTCGTCGAAGAGGTACGTGGGCACGGGGTCGGAGCCCGCGAAGACGACCTCCACGGCCAGCATGACGCGCGAGAGCTCACCGCCGGAGGCGCCCTTGGCGATCGGCCGCGGCTGGGCGCCGGGGTGCGGGGCGAGGAGCAGTTCCACCTCGTCCGCCCCCGTGGGCCCGTAGGCGACGGACCGGCCGTCGACCTCCACGCCGTCCTCGTCCTCCACCTGGCGGACGTCGATGGTCACCCGGGCGTGCGGCATCGCCAGCGAGGCGAGCTCCTCGGTGACCGCCGAGGCGAACCGGGTGGAGGCCTCGACGCGGGCGTCGGTCAGCGCCTGGGCGAGCAGCGACAGTTCGGCCCGCAGACCGTCGCGCTCGGCGGTCAGCTCGGTGATCCGCTCGTCGTCGCCGTCCAGCTCCAGCAGCCGCGCCGAGCTCTTCTCGGCCCACTCCAGCACGGCGTCGATCGACTCGCCGTACTTGCGCGTCAGCTGGGTCAGGGCCGCGCGCCGCTCCTCCACCGCGGCGAGCCGCAGCGGATCGGCGTCCAGGTCGTCGGCGTACCCGGCCAGTTCGCCCGCCACGTCGGACAGCAGGATCTGCAGCTCCCCGATCCGCTCGGCGAGGGAGCCGAGGGCCGGGTCGTGGGCGCGTACGGCGTCCAGGGCCCGGTGGGCGCCGGCGACGAGGGTGTTGGCGTCGACGCCCTCCGGGTCCTCGACGTCTCCGGCGAGCGCGGCGTGCGCGATCTGCGCCGCCGAGGCCAGCGATTCGGCGTGGCCGAGCCGCTCGGCCTCGGCGGCCAGCTCCACGTCCTCGCCGGCCAGCGGCTCGACGGCCGCGATCTCCTCGAGGCCGAAGCGCAGCAGGTCGGCCTCCTGGGCCCGCTCCCGCGCCCGGGTGGTGATCTCCTCGAGCTCGGACGCCACCGCCCGCAGCCGCCGGTAGGCGGCCGCGTACTTCTCCAGCGGGACGGCGACGGCGTCGCCGGCGTACCGGTCGAGGGCCTGGCGCTGCCGTGCGGGCCGCAGCAGGCCCTGCTGGTCGGTCTGGCCGTGGACGGCGACGAGCTCGTCCGCGAGCTCGCCGAGCAGGCCCACGGGCACGGCGCGGCCGCCGACGTGGGCGCGCGAGCGCCCCTCGGCGGACACGGTCCGGCTGATCAGCAGGGCGCCGTCGTCGAGCTCGGCCCCGGCCTCCTCGGCGCGTACGGCCGCGGGCGCGTCGGGGCGCATGACGATGCGCCCCTCCACGACCGCCGCCTTGGCTCCGATCCGTACCAGGGCCGGGTCGGCGCGCCCGCCGAGCAGCAGCCCGAGGCTGGTGACGACCATCGTCTTGCCCGCGCCGGTCTCGCCGGTCACGGCGGTGAAACCGGGGGACAGCTCGACCACCGCGTCGTCGATGACCCCGAGCGACCGTATCCGCATCTCCTCAAGCACGGGACGACCATACCGAGGTTTCACGGGTGGCATGTGACGTCACCCGTCGGGAGTTCTTCGAAAGCATGTGCTATTAACGGGGGCTAGTGGGGCGCTCCCCGCCAACCCGATACGGGCAGCGCGAACTTGGCGACGAGGCGGTCCGTGAACGACGCGTGGTGCAGCCGGGCGAGCCGCACCGGCACGGCCCCGCGCCGGACCTCCACCCGTGCCCCGGCCGGCAGCTCCAGCGTGCGCCGGCCGTCGCACCACAGCACGCCGTGCGGGACGCCGGTCTGCACCTCCACGGCCAGCACCGAGTCCGGGGAGGTCACCAGCGGCTTCGCGAACAGGGCGTGGGCGCTGATCGGCACCATCAGCAGGGCCTCCACCTCCGGCCAGACCACCGGCCCGCCCGCGGAGAAGGCGTACGCCGTCGAGCCGGTCGGGGTCGCGCAGACGATGCCGTCGCAGCCGAAGCCGGACACCGGGCGGCCGTCGATCTCGATGACCACCTCGAGCATCCGCTCGGGGGACACCTTCTGCACGGCGGCCTCGTTCAGCGCCCAGTCGTGGTGGACGATGTCGCCGTTGGATCGCACGAGCACGTCGAGGGTCATCCGGTCCTCGACCTCGTACGCGCAGGTGACCACCCGGTCGACGACCTTGTCCAGGTCGTCGCGCTCGGCCTCGGCGAGGAAGCCCACGTGTCCCAGGTTGACGCCCAGCATCGGCACCCCCGAGCCGCGCGCGAACTCCGCGCCGCGCAGCAGGGTCCCGTCGCCTCCGAGCACGATCAGCAGCTCACAGCCCTCCAGCACCTCACGGGTGCACTCGGCGACGAGCTCCACCTCGGGCGGCAGCGGCATGTCGCGCGCCTCGTACTCGAGGACCCGCACGCCGAGCCCGCTCTTGAGCAGCCCCTGCACGACGAGCTCGGCGCTGCGGATGGCCGCCCGCCGCCCCGTGTGCGCCAGCAGGAAGACCGTGCGCCGCCCCGGGCCGCCCGCCGCACCCGCTGCGTCCGCCGCACGCGCGACATCCGCCGTAACCGTTGAAACCGTTGAACCGTTCGCACCCGCTGTACCTGTCACTGCGGCCCCTCCGCCACTGCACGGTCGACATCCGCCGGGTCGAGTGCCGGTGCCCCCGCCCGCAGCCACAGAAAGTACTCGACGTTGCCCGACGGACCCGGCAGCGGACTCGCCGTCACCCCGAGCACGCCGAGCCCGAGGGCCGCCGCCTGCGCCGCGACCCCGCGCACGGCCTCGGCGCGCAGTTCGGGGCTGCGCACCACGCCGCCGCTGCCGAGCCGCTCCTTGCCGACCTCGAACTGCGGCTTGACCATCAGCACCAGGTCGGCGTCCGGCGCGCAGCAGGCGACCAGCGCCGGCAGCACCAGGCCGATCGAGATGAAGGACAGGTCGCCGACGACCAGGTCGACCGGGACGCCGTCGATCTGCTCGAGGGTGAGCTCGCGGACGTTCGTACGGTCCTTGACGGTGACCCGCTCGTCGCTCTGCAGCGACCAGGCGAGCTGCCCGTAGCCGACGTCGACGGCCATCACGTGGGCCGCGCCCGAGCGCAGCAGCACGTCGGTGAAGCCGCCGGTGGAGGCGCCGGCGTCCAGCGCCCGGCGGCCCTCGACGACGAGCCCCTGCGGCCGGAAGGCGGCGAAGGCGCCGGCCAGCTTGTGGCCGCCCCGGGAGACGTAGTCGGGGTCGCTGTCGTCCTTGAGGACCACGAGGGCCGCGCTGGTCTCGACCTGCGTGGCCGGTTTGGTCGCGGTGGTGCCGCCCACGGTCACCCGGCCGGCGGCGATCAGCTGCGCGGCGTGCTCGCGCGAGCGCGCCATGCTGCGGCGTACCAGTTCGGCGTCCAGGCGGCGGCGTGCCACTCCTGCCACGTTCGGTTCAGCTCCTGTTTTCGTACGGTCCGGGAACGGGCGGTGCGTCGAGCGCGGTCAGCGTGTCGCGCAACCCCCTGTGGACATCCTCGTACACCGCGACGTGTCCGTCCGCCGTGAGGTGGTCGGCGTCGGCCAGCCGCTCCAGGTGCGCGTCCACCCCGGCGTGCCCGGTGGGCGTGCGCACCAGGCCCAGCGGAGCGGGCTGCGCGGGCCCGTCGGCGGCCTCCTCGGCCCGTGCGGGCGCACCGAGTACGTCAGGTGCCGCGCCCACGGCAGGTGCGTCGGGTACGGCCTCCTCCGGGCCCGGGCCGGGGCCCGCGGCGGACACTTCGTCGCTCATGCCCCGACGCTACCCCGAACCGCCCGGGCGGCCACCCACGGCTCTGCGGTACGGTCGAGATCACGATGGCTACGATCGAGGAGTGCCGAGCCGCACTCGACCGACTCTCCGACAACCTGGCGCGGGCCGAGGGCGACGTGCGCGGCGCGGCGGCGCTCGACCGCTCCCTGAGCTGCCACATCACCGACCTGGACCGGACCTTCACGGGCCGTCTCGACGGCGGCCGGATCCGGGTGGACGCGGTCGCCGCGGGCCCGCCCGCCGCGAAGGCGGAGATCCGGCTCGCGATGTCCGGCGACGACCTGGTCGCGATGGTCGACGGCGAGCTGAAGTTCGCCAGGGCCTGGGCCTCGGGCCGGGTGAGGCTGGAGGCGGGCTTCCGCGACCTGCTGAGGCTCAAGAGCCTGCTGTGACGGTCCCCCGGGGCTGCCGTACGGCCTTGCGGGCCGCCGGGACCACCAGCGGCGTGCCCGTCTCCGGGTCGTCGATGATCCGGCAGCGCAGCCCGAAGACCTGCTCCACCAGCTCCGCCGTGACCACCTCGGCGGGCGGGCCCTGGGCGATGACCCTCCCGCCCCTCATCGCGATCAGGTGCGTGGCGTAGCGGGCGGCGTGGTTGAGGTCGTGCAGGACGGCGACCAGGGTCCGGCCCTGGTTCTCGTGGAGCTCCGCGCACAGGTCGAGCACGTCGATCTGGTGCTGGATGTCCAGGTACGTGGTCGGCTCGTCCAGCAGCAGCAGCGGCGTCTGCTGCGCCAGCGCCATCGCGATCCACACGCGCTGGCGCTGCCCGCCGGAGAGCTCGTCCACGGTCCGGTCGGCGAGCTCGGCGACCCCGGTGGAGGCCATCGACTCCAGCACGATCCGCTCGTCCTGCGAGGACCACTGCCGCAGCAGCCCCTGGTGCGGGTAGCGGCCGCGGGCCACGAGGTCGGCGACGGTGATCCCGTCCGGCGCCACCGACGACTGCGGCAGCAGCCCCAGGGTCCTGGCGACCTTCCTGGCCGGCAGCGAGGAGATGGCCTGCCCGTCCAACAGCACCTGGCCGGCGGAGGGCTTCAGCATCCGCGCGAGGGCGCGCAGCAGGGTGGACTTGCCGCAGGCGTTGGGGCCGACGATCACCGTGAAGGAGTGGTCGGGGATCTCCACCGACAGGTTCTCCGCGATGACCCGCTGCTCGTAGCCGAGGGTCACGTTCTGCGCGGTCAGCCGCTGCACGTGCGTACTCCTTGGGTTGTCCTTGGGTGGTGGGGGGAGCTCATATCCGTCCCGACCTGCGCTCGGTGACGAGCAGCCAGAGCAGGTAGACACCGCCGACCATCCCGGTCAGCACGCCCACGGGCAGCTGGTCGGCGCCGAAGGCCCGCTGCGAGGCCCAGTCGGACAGCAGCAGCAGGACCGAGCCCATGAGCGCCCCGGTGAGCAGGTTGGAGCCGGGCGAGCGGGTCAGGCGCCGGGCCAGCTGCGGTGCGGCCAGGGCGACGAAGCTGATCGGTCCGGCCGCGGCGGCGGCCGCCGTGGTGAGCAGGACGGCCGCCAGCATCAGCAGCATCCGCATGCGCTCCACCCGCACCCCGAGGGCGTACGCGGCGTCGTCGCCCATCTCCGTCAGGCGCAGGGCCCGGCCCTGGACGAGGACCAGCGGGAACAGCACGGCGCAGGTCGCGAGCAGCGGCCACACCTGGCTCCAGTCGCGGCCGGCGAGCGAGCCGGTCAGCCAGACCGTGGCGCGGGCCGCCTCGACGAACCTGGCCTTGGTCAGCAGGTAGTTGATGGCGGCCACGAGCATCGCGGAGGTGCCGATGCCGACCAGGACGAGCCGGTAGCCGTGGATGCCCCGCTTGTAGGACAGCAGGTAGATCAGGACGCCGGTGAGCAGGCCGCCCGCCAGCGCGCCCCCGGCGACCGCGTTCGCGTCCCCCTTGAGGAAGACGATCACGACGAGGGCGCCGACGACCGAGCCGTACCCGAAGCCGAGGAGGTCCGGGGAGCCGAGCGGGTTGCGGGAGAGCGACTGGAACACCGCGCCGGACATGCCGAGCGCGGCGCCGACCAGCAGCGCGACCAGGACCCGCGGGAGCCGCAGGTCGTTGACGATGAAGTCGTGCGCGGGAGTCCCGTTGCCCAGCAGGGTCCGTACGACGTCCGCCGGCGCGATCTCGAAGTCGCCGGTCCCGATCAGCACCACGGACAGCAGCGCCGCCGCGGAGGCGAGCAGCAGCCCGACGGCCAGGGCCCGCGGCTCCACCCGCAGGGACAGCCCGCCGGGGCCGCGCAGCGTCCGGGGCCGCGACAGCGGGCGGCGCGGGCGCAGGCCGGTGGGGAGTTCGACGGTCACAGCTGGGCCATCCTCTTGCGCCGGACGAGGTAGATGAAGACGGGTCCCCCGATGAACGCGGTGACGACGCCGACCTGGAGCTCGGCGGGCCGGGTGACGACCCGGCCCATGACGTCCGCGCCCAGCAGCAGCACCGGCGACAGGACCGCCGAATAGGCCAGCACCCAGCGCATGTCGGGCCCGGTGAGGATCCGCACCAGGTGCGGAACCATCAGCCCGATGAAGACGATCGGCCCGCAGGCGGCGGTCGCGGCCCCGCACAGCAGGGTGATCGCCGCCATGGCCGCGATCCGGGTCCGCGTCAGGTGGGCGCCGAGCGCCCGGGCGGTGTCGTCGCCCATGGACATCGCGTTGAGCGGCCGGCCCAGCGCCAGCGCGAGGACCGCGCCGGCCAGCAGGAACGGCGCCACCTGGCGGACGGTGTCCATGGTGGCCGAGGCCAGCGAGCCCACGGTCCAGAAGCGGAGCTTGTCGAGGGCCTTGCTGTCCAGCAGCTGCACGGCGTTGATGTAGCCGACCAGGGCCGCGCTGGCGGCCGTACCGGCGAGGGCGAGGCGGACCGGCGTCGCGCTGCGGCTGCCGCCGAGCACGTACACGACGACGGAGACGACCGCCGCGCCGAGCAGGGCCCACCACACGTACGCGCTCATGGTGGCGGCGCCGAGGAAGCTGATGGCCGAGACCACGGCCGCCGCGGCGCCCGCGTTGACGCCGAGGATGCCGGGCTCGGCCAGCGGGTTGCGGGTCAGGGCCTGCATCACCGCGCCGGACAGTCCGAGGCCCAGCCCGACCATCAGGCCGAGCAGGGTGCGCGGGACGCGCAGGTCGCGCACCACCACGTCGTTGGCCGTTCCCGAGTAGTGGAACAGGCCGTGCCAGACGTCGCCGGCCGGCATCGGCTTGGCGCCCACGGCGATGCTCGCCACCGCGATGGCGGCCAGCACCGCGAGGGCGGCCAGCAGACCGGCGGCGCGCGCCGCGTGGCGGGCGCGCGGCGCGGCGGCGGGCGTCGCGCTGCGGGCGCTCGGTTCGGGGGGACTCTCGACCAACACGCAGGTTAGGTTAGCCTACCCTGCTCCCGATCTTGCTTCCCAGCCAGGATCCGGGGCAGGATCCGGAGCGGGATCCCGGTCGCGATCCCCCCGGATCCGCCGCCCGCCCCGGCCTACAACCCGATCCGGGCCAGCGCCTTCCCCGCCTCCAGCGTGCAGGAGCCGTCCCCCGCGTGCGTCCAGGCCGCCGCGCACAGCGCCCGCAGCCCGTCCACCGGGTCGCCCTCACCGCGAAGGGCCAGGACCCCGTCCGCCGCGACGGCCGTCCAGCCCCCGCAGCCGAAGCCCTCGGCGCCCGCCTCCACCTGCGGCTGCCCGGTCAGCAGCCCGCGCAGGTCCCGGTCCACGTACGTCGGCCGGTGCCGGGGCTCCGCCCGCAGCAGCTGCGCCCCGTCCGCGATGCCGGTGAGCACGAGCAGCGAGTCCACCTCCCCGTTGAACGCGCCCTCGATGTCGGTGTCCAGCCGGTCCCCCACCACCAGCGGCCGCTTCGCCCCGGTCCGCAGGACCGTCTCCCGGTGCATCGGGGGCAGCGGCTTGCCCGCCACCTGCGGCTCCGCGCCCGTGGCGATCCGTACGACCTCCACCGCGGCTCCGTTGCCCGGCCCGATCCCCCGTCCGGTCGGGATCGTCAGATCGGTGTTGGACGCGAACCACGGCACCCCGCGGTTGATCGCGTACGAGGCCTCCGCGAACCTCCCCCACGGCAGCTCGGGACCCCCGTACCCCTGGACGACCGCCGCGAGCCCGTCCTCGTCGGCCGACTCCACCGGCACCAGGCCCCGTTCGCGCAGCGCGACGCGCAGCCCCTCGCCGCCGATCACCAGCACCTTCGACCCCGGCGCCACCTGATCCGCGATCAGCCGGGCCACCGCCTGCGCCGAGGTGATCACCTCGGCGGCCTCGGTGGGGATGCCCAGCTCGCCCAGGTGGGCGGCGACCGCATCGGGCGTCCGCAGCGCGTTGTTCGTGACGTACGCCAGGTGCATCCCGTCCGCCCGGGCCGCGGCCAGGGACTCCACCGCGTGCGCGATGGCCTCGCCGCCCGCGTACACCACGCCGTCCAGGTCCAGCAGGGCCGTGTCGTACGCCTGGTGCAGGCTGCGCTCGCTGCCCGCCGGACTGGTCCTGCTCTGCCGGCTCATCCGTTCCGCTCCCTGTCCGTTCGATCCGATCGGTACTCACCCGATCATCCCGCATCGCGAGACGCGCTTTACCATGCACCAATGACCACATCTGGCACCGCGCACGACGGACTGCGCCTGATCCCCTTCCACGGACTGCGCTATGTCCCGGAGCGCGTCGGCAGCCTGGCCGCCGTCACGTCACCGCCGTACGACGTGGTCGTACGCCCCGACGGAGTCGACTACCTCGAATCCGCGGACCCGCACAACATCGTCCGCCTGATCCTGCCGCAGGCCGACACCCCCGACGCCCGCAACGAGCAGGCCTCGCGCACCCTGCAGGACTGGCTCACCAAGGGCGTCCTCAGCGCCGACCCCGAGCCCGCCCTGTACGTGTACGAGCAGCGCAAGGGCCGCGTGCTCCAGCGCGGCCTCATCGGCGCCCTCGCCCTGTCCAAGGCAGACGCCGGCATCGTGCTCCCGCACGAGGACGTCATGCCGCACGTGGTCACCGACCGGGCCGGCCTGATGCGGGCCACCTCCGCGAACCTCGAGCCGCTCCTGCTCACCTACCGCGGCGGGGACGCCGCGTCCGGCGCCGCCGAGGTCGTCGAGCGCACCGCCCGGGAGCAGCCCCTGCTGGCCACCACCACCGAGGACGGCTTCCAGCACCGGCTGTGGGCCGTCACCGACCCCGCCGACCAGGCCGCCGTCGCCGCCGACCTCGGCCACCGCCAGGCCCTCATCGCGGACGGGCACCACCGCTGGGCGACGTACCTGCGCCTCCAGGAGGAGCACGGGTCGCCGACCGCCTGGGACTTCGGCCTCGTCCTGCTCGTGGACACCGTCCGCTACCCGCTGCAGGTCCGCGCCATCCACCGCATGCTGCGCCGCCTCCCGGTCGCCGACGCGCTGGCCACCGTACGGGGCGGCTTCCGCGTCCGCCCGGTCGACGGACCGCTGCCGCTCGCCCTGGAGGCCCTGTCGGACGCGGCCGAACGGGGCAACGCCTTCCTCCTCGCCGGTGACGGCACCTTCCACCTGGTCACCGATCCGGACCAGGAGCTCCTGGAGCGCACCGTGCGCCGCGACCGGCCCGAGGCCTGGCGCCGGCTGGACGCGACCGTGCTGCACGCGACGCTCCTGGACGCCCTGTGGCAGATCCCGGACACCCCCGACCAGATCACGTACATCCACGACGCGGCCGCCACGGTCGCCATGGCGGAGCGGCACGGCGGCACCGCCGTCCTGCTGCACCCGGTACGGGAGGAGGTCGTGCGGGAGCTGGCCCGCCAGGGGGTGACCATGCCCCGCAAGTCGACCTCGTTCGGCCCGAAGCCGGCGACGGGGCTGGTCCTGCGCAGCCTGGACTGAGCGCGAAGTGAGAGAGGGGGGGGCCCCCCGGGGGGCGGCGGCGGGGAACCCAGA
>NZ_JBEYXK010000154.1:0-11397 GCF_040645035.1 Streptomyces sp. NPDC046876
GCCCCCCCCGGGCCCGGCCCGCCGCGACTCACCCCCCCCCCCGGGCTAGAGCCCCCGAACGGGGTCCGGGGCGGAGCCCCGGTTTCGGGAAGGGGCGGGGTGGGGAACCGGCTCCGCGCAGCGGCAACCGGCAGCTCCGCCTCCCCGGGTCACCGTTTCGCGGGGGAGCCGGACGGGGCGGGTTCCGGCCGCGGGGATCCGGACGCGGCAGGGGCCGCCTTCGACGGCCCGGACGGCGACGGCGACGGCGACGGCGCCGGCGCCGGGGCCGAGGGGCTCGGCGACGGGGACGCCGTCGGGAGCTCCACCGGGACCCACGGGACGCGCGGCTGCATGTTCTCCGGGCCCCCCGGCGGCGGCTGGCCCACCGAAGCCAGGGCCTCCCGCGCCAGCGGCCCCCGCACCGGCGAGAACTCCGGGTTCGTGCGCAGCGCCTCCTGCAGGTGCCGCCGCGCCCCCGCCTCGTCGCCGAGCCCCTGCTCGACCACCCCCAGGTGGTACGCGAAGTCCGCACTCCGCATGCCGCGGTCCGTGGCCTTCTTCGCGTACTCCAAGGCGGCCGCGTCATCGCCGCTCTTGTGCAGCGCCCACCCCAGCGCATCGGCCACCTGCATGCTCTTGTGCCGCGTCCACTCCTCCCGCAGCCGCCGCACCGCAGCCGCCGGATCGCCGTGCTCCGCCTCGTACAGCCCGAGCACCACCTCCTCGTTCACGCCCTGCGCGGTGCCCCGCGCCGCCGTCGTCCGCAGCTGCTCGTAGGCCGCCCGCGCCTCCTGCCGGCGCCCCAGCGACTCCAGCAGCTCGCCCAGCTCCAGCGCCAGCCGCGGCACCGGTGCCCGCCCCAGCGCCATCCGGTAGTCCCGCACCGCCTCCCCGCCCCGGCCCAGCCCGGCCAGCGCGCGGGCCCGGCCGCCCAGGGCGTCGGCCTGCGCCGGGTCCGTGCGCAGCGCGGCCTCGTACTGGCGCAGGGCCTCTCCCGGGTCGCCCCGCTCCCACGCCAACTCCCCGATCCGGTACAGCACGTACGCCTTCTCCGCGGGGGACTTCGCCGCGCCCGCCGCGCTCTCCAGCGCCATCGCGGCGTCCTCGCGCCAGCCGCGGTCCCGGTAGACCTGCGAGGCCCGCAGGTAGGCCGCCACACCCGGCCGCAGGTCCATCAGCCGCTGCATCGCCGTCTCGGCGTTCTTGTAGTCCCCGAGCCCCGTGTACGCGTCCACCAGCACCGGGTACGCCGTCCACCGCTGCGGCCCCTGTGCCCGCAGCAGCTCGCCCCACTTGCGGCCCGTCCCGAAGTCCCCCCGGGCATTGGCCAGGCTGCCCATGCCCGTCATCGCGTCGACGTTGCCCTTCTCCGCCGGCCGCAGCTCCAGCGAGCGCTTCAGCGCCTTCTCCGCCTTCGGGTACCAGCCCGGGTCCGCGGTGCGGCGCCCCTGCTCCAGGTACGCAGCCCCCAGCACCGCCCACGACGCGTCGTCCCGCGGATGCGCCTCGAGCCACTTCTCCCGGTCCGCGACCAGCGCCGTCAGGTCCACCGCCGAGGCCGGGGCGCCCATGCCGACCGCCGAGGCGGCCCGCTCCATCGGTCCCGGCGGGCGGGCGTCGTCCGCCGGGCGGGCCGGCCGGATCAGCAGGGCCCCGGCGACCAGGACCACCGCGATGGCGGCCGCCACGACCGTCTTGCGGCCGGTGAACGTCACGGGCGGCGCGGGCTGCAGCGCTTCCTCCTCGATACGGTCCATGAGGTTCACTGTGCGTCAATATGAATGGCCCGCCGAGGTGTCCGGAGCCCGCCGCGGCCGTGTTCACACCGATGGCCCCGGCTGCCACGCTGAGCCCATGGATCTCATGGTTGACGAGCCGACCGCACGTCTGCGCGCGAGCCTCCTCGAAGGGCTCCCCGCCGAGGCCCTCCTCACCGACCCCGAGGTGACCTCCTCCTACGCCACCGACATGGCCGCCTTCTGCCCCGCCGGCACCCCGGCGGCCGTGGTCCTGCCCCGTACCGTCGAACAGGTGCAGCACGTCCTGCGCACCGCCACCGCCCTACGCGTCCCCGTCGTCCCGCAGGGCGCCCGCACCGGCCTGTCCGGCGCCGCCAATGCCTCCGACGGCTGCATCGTGCTCTCCCTGGTGAAGATGGACCGCATCCTCGAGGTCGACACCGTCGACCGGATCGCCGTCGTCGAACCGGGCGTCGTCAACGCCGTGCTCTCCCGGGCCGTCGCCGAGCAGGGCCTGTACTACCCGCCCGACCCCTCCAGCTGGGAGCAGTGCACCATCGGCGGCAACATCGGCACCGCCTCCGGCGGCCTGTGCTGCGTCAAGTACGGGGTCACCGCCGAATACGTGCTCGGCCTCGACGCCGTCCTCGCCGACGGACGGCTGCTGCGCACCGGCCGGCGCACCGCCAAGGGCGTCGCCGGCTACGACCTCACCCGCCTCTTCGTCGGTTCCGAGGGCAGCCTCGGCGTCGTCGTCCGCGCCGTCCTCGCGCTGAAGCCCGCCCCGCCCCGGCAGCTCGCGCTGGCCGCCGAGTTCCCCTCCGCGGCGGCCGCCTGCGCGGCCGTCTGCGCCGTCATGGAGGCCGGTCTGACCCCGTCCCTGCTGGAGCTGATGGACCGCACCACCGTCCGCGCCGTCAACGCCCTGGGGAAGATGGGCCTGCCCGAGACCACCGAGGCCCTGCTGCTGGCCGCCTTCGACACCCCGCAGGCGCCCGAGGAGCTCGCCGCCGTCGGGAAGCTGTGCACCGCGGCCGGAGCCACCGCCGTCGTTCCCGCCGAGGACGAGGCGGAGTCCGAACTGCTGCTCCAGGCCCGCCGGATGTCCCTGACCGCCCTCGACGCCCTGCGGCCCGCGACGATGATCGACGACGTCTGCGTACCGCGCTCGCGGCTCGCCGAGATGCTCGACGGGACCGCCGCCATCGCCCGCGCGCACGACCTCCTCATCGGCGTCTGCGCGCACGCCGGCGACGGGAACACCCACCCCGTGGTCTGCTTCGACCCCGCGGACGAGGACGAGACGCGGCGGGCCCGGGCGTCCTTCGACGCGATCATGGCGCTCGGCCTCTCCCTCGGCGGGACCATCACCGGCGAACACGGCGTCGGCGTCCTGAAGAAGGAGTGGCTCGCCCGGGAACTGGGGCCGGTGGGGCTCCAGATGCAGCAGGCGGTCAAGCAGGCGTTCGACCCGCTGGGCCTGCTCAACCCCGGAAAGCTCTTCTGACCCGCTCGCCCCGGACCGTCCGGGGCGCGCCGGCCGTACGGGCTGCCCCGGGCCCGCGGGGCCCGCCGCGCGCGGCGGTCGTACGGGCTGCCCCGCGCGTACGGGCTGCCCCGGGCGTATGGGCTCGACCAGCCGCATGTGCCCGCGCACACCGCGCTTCACCGGGCCCCGCATCACAGGTCACCGCCGTCCGCCGACTCGTCCGAGGGCCACGGGTCGCGCATCCACAGCTCGTCGGCCGGGGTCGGCGCGAGCAGCACCGCCAGCGCGTCGTCCAGGCCGAGCCGCTCGGCCTCGGTGCCCGGCGGCACCACGCGCAGGGTCCGCTCCAGCCACGCCGACACCGCGCCCGCCGGCGCCTCCAGCAGGGCGTCGCCGTCGGGCGAGCTGAGCGCCATGCACAGCACCGCCTCGTCCTCGACCCTCGTGGGCCAGACGCGGACGTCGCCGTGCCCGCACGGGCGGAACACCCCCTCCACCAGCAGCTCGCGGGCGAAGGTCCAGTTGACCGGGGTGCTCGAGCCGGTGTGGAAGGTGATGTGGACGGCGTACGGATCGTCGGTGAGGTAGACGAGCCGCGCCGGTACCGGCACGGTGCGCTCGGGGGACAGGACCAGTTTCAGTTCGAGCTCGCGCTCGATGACGGGGTGGTGCATCGCGGCCTCGCTTCGGTTCGGTGTGCGGGGCCGGCGTGTGGCCCCGCACTTGCAGAGAGCGCCCGTGTGCCCGGGTATGACGCGACTTCGCGCACCGGATCGCGGATTGGCCTGAATCTTTCGGCTGGCCGAAAACCGCTCTGATGGGCGACGTTCGCCCGAAGGCTTGGATTCTCCCGTTACCCGACCTGTCGGGGGGCGGTTCTTGGCTATGGTCCTGCCCTTGCACCATCCTCAAGCCACGATCGGAGTTGGGGACATGACGGCCTCCCCTGGTGACGGCGAGCACGCGGCCCCCGAGGGCTACTACCCCGATCCGTCCATCCCCGGCTACGTCCGGTACTGGAACGGCCTGTCCTGGGTGCCCGGTACGAGCCGCCCCGCCACCCCGGCCGACGAGACGGGCCCGGTGTTCCTGGACGACACCTCCATGACCGAGGCGCTGTCCGACTCCGGGCCCCGGTCCGCACCCCGCCCGGTGCCGACGCCCGCCCCCACGCCGGCCCCCACCCCCTCGGTGCCCGCCCCGTCCCCGGCCCCGGCTCCCGCGGCCGCCTGGCAGGCCGATCCGCTGCACCAGTCCGGCTTCGGCGGCCCGCACGACCGCCGCGTCTCCTGGGGCAGCCGCCCCGAGCCGGAGCCCGACCCCGGGCACGCGCCCGCCCGCCCGGCCGGGGTCTCGCTGGGCCGCGGCCCGCGCCCCGAGCCGCTGGACCGGGCGGACCGGCCCGACCTGGCCGACCTGGCGGACGTGGCGGACATGGCGGACATGGCCGATCTGACCGACCTGGCCGGGCGGGCGGACTTCGCGGACCCGGCCGACGCGGTGGGGCGCGGCCCCGGGGTGTCGTTCGCCCGGACCCCGGCCGCCGCGGCGGCGGCCCGCTCCGGCGCCGAGGGTGTCGGCATCCTCTCGGCCCGCTCCCCGGCCGCCACCACCCAGGCCCCCGCCGGCGCCCCCGCCCCGGCCCCCGGCCCGGACACCGCGTGGCCCGCCGCCCCCGGAGGCGGCGCGGCGTCCGGACTGACCTCCTCCTGGCCCGAGGCCGCACCCCGCCGCACCCCGCCGGCCCCCCGCCCCGAGCCCGACTGGGAACCCCGCACCCCGCCCCGCCGCGCCCCGGCCTGGGACCCCGAGCCCGCCTCGGGGCCCGCCTGGCAGCCCCGCACCACGGGCCCCGGCACGGCCGCGGCGGACGCCCCGCGGCGCGAGCCGGCCTGGGAGCCGGACTGGCAGGCCGCGGCCCCCGTAACGGGCGGCCCCGGGGCCGACGCCCCGCAGCGCACCCCGGAGCCGGGCCGGCCGTACCGCCCGCAGGGCCCCGGCGCGGACCGCCCGGAGGCCTTGCACGCGGAGCCGGGGCGGGAAGCCCGTACGCCGGTGTCCGAGGAGCCGGAGACACCCCTCGGGTCGGGCTGGGAGCCGAGTACCGCCGCCGCCCCCGCGGGCCCGGCGGCCGACCGCGCGCCGCAGGGCCCCCAGCGGGCCCGCGCGGCCGGACCGGACCCCGAGTTCTGGGCGGCCTCCGCCTCCGCCTCCGAAGCCGCGCAAGCGCAGGCGCAGGCTCAGGCGCACGCGCCGGACGGCCCCCGTACGGCCCGGCCGCAGCCCGCCGCCTCCGCCCCCGTGCCGCGGCAGGCCGCCGGCGCCCCGTCGGCCCCATCGGCCACGCCGGCCCCGTCGGCCGCGTCGGCCCCGTCAACCCAGGCCTCCGCGGCGGGCCGAGCGGCCACGGTGCCCCACCGCCCCACCGACCGCTCGGTGTTCGAGGACATGGCCGAGCGCGCGGTGCGCCCCTCCGGGCTGCTGCGGCGCTTCGTGGCCCGGTCCCTGGACACCGTCGTGTACTACGTCGTCGCCGCCGCGGCCGCCTGGCCCCTGGTCCCCGCGGCCACGGACCACCTCCGGGCCAAGGTGGACGCCGCCCGCGGCACCGGCCGGGTGACCACCGTCTGGCTGTTCGACACCACCATGGCCGGGTACCTGGGCGTGGTGGTGGGCGCCGTCCTGCTCTTCGGGGTGTTCTACGAGGCGCTGCCCACCGCCCGCTGGGGCCGCACCCCGGGCAAGTGGCTGCTGCGCGTACGGGTCCTGGCCGGCTCGGGCCTGCGCCCGCCCCGCTTCGGCGCGGCGCTGCGCCGCTGGCTGGTGTACTGGCTCCTCGGCCCCTTCGCCGCGTTCTGGTGCCTCGTGGACCGCCCGCGCCGCAGGGGCTGGCACGACAGGGCGGCTGGGACGTACGTGGCCCGCTGACCGGGCCCGCAGCGCACCCGGGCGCACCGGCTCGCCCGGACGGACGCCGTCCCGTTGCGGCTCGGGCGGGGCCGGGTTCGACTCGGGCCATGAGCACCGAGCAGCCGCCGCCGGGCGAGCGGCCCGAGGACGACCCGTTCCTCAAGAAGCCCCAGGAACCGCCGCCCCCGTCGGGCGGCTCGCCGTACGGCGGCCCGCCCCCAGGCGGCACCCCTCCCGGCGGCCCGCCCCCGGGCGGCCCCTACGGCGGCGGGGCGGGCGGCACCGGCGGCGGCTACCCGCCCCCGCCCCCGGGCAGCCCGTACGGCAGCGACCCGTACGGCTCCGGCGGCGAGTACGGCATGCCCGACCCGCTCGCGGGCATGCCCCCGCTCGCCCCGTTCGGCAAGCGGCTCGGGGCCCGCATCATCGACGTGGTCATCGTGCTGGTCCCGCTGTTCCTGATCCAGCTGGCCTTCGGCACCAACCGGTACGTGGTGGAGACGAACAAGGGGGAGGACATCAGCGAGGTCTTCACCAAGTCGTACAGCGGCAGCGGCCTGGCCATGACCCTGATCTCGATCGTGGCGTACATCGGCTACGACTGGTGGTTCACGCACTCGGACGGCAGGACCGTCGGCAAGAAGGCGCTCGGCCTGCGGGTGGCGATGCTCAACGACGGCAGCGTCCCGCCCTCCGGCGCGGCCCTCTCCCGCGCCGCCGTGCTCTGGCTGCCGACCCTCGTCTGCTGCGCCTGCCTGTGGCCGCTCGCCCTCATCGTGTCGATGCTCGTGGACAAGCCGTACAAACAGGCCCTGCACGACAAGGTGGGCAAGACGGTGGTGGTCACCGTCGGTTGAGGCCGCGACCGGCCGGCGGCTCAGTGGTGGACCGGTTGTTCGGCGGCGGCCGTCCGGGGTTCGGTCACCCGGGCAGCCGCTGCCGTGTCCGAGGGGGCCGCAGCGGGCGTGACTTCGGTAACATCCGCCGCCCCGGATCCGGCCTCCGCGCGCGCCCCGGCGGGGGCCGCGTGCCGGCCCCGGCGGCGCGGCGCGGCCGCGGTGAGCGCGACGAGCACGCCGAGCGCGAGGGCGGCCGTGGTGATGACCGCGACCCCGAGCCCGGTGCGCGTCTGCGAGAGCAGCAGCATGGCGATCGTCGAGGCGACGACGGCGGCGGACCCGTAGAGGAGCTGGGCGGCAGTGGGGCGCGGCATGGCGGTGTCCGTCCTCAAGGCGGGGGAGAGGGTGGTGTGCTCAACTCGGTCGCGCGGCAAGTGACTCTACGACGGGGGATGCCCGGGCGCAGCAGCCGGTAAGCGTGACCTGACCCACGGTGGCCGGAGCGCGGGGGGCGCACGGGTTCATGACCCCGTCTCACATGGCGGTCGGGAAACCCCCTTCGTCCCTTATCGCTGGGGATCGTCCGGATAGCGGAACTGCCTGACCGCATAGTGCAGTTGTAAGGAAGAAGTCAAGGTCTGTCTTTTCTTTAGACTCTCCGGTCAAATGTCGTCACTTGAGACGCGCGCCGCGCGGAACCCCCCACCCTTTCGGAGACGTTCCGACCTGTGTCGCGGCCGCGGGAGGGGAACGACATCAAGTGACCAGCATGTCCAACCGCCGGCGAGCGCTGCGCACCGCAGCCATCGGCGTGACCCTGGCCGCCACCGCGGCCTCCGGTGCCTTCTTCGCCGTCACCGCCCAGGCCACCGGTGCTGCTGCCGGCGTCCCGGCCGCCGAGAAGCAGGACCCGACCTCTCCGGCCAAGGAGCAGGTCCAGCACAACCTGAAGGGCCCCTTCAGCGACCAGCAGGCCCAGGCCCGTGAAGCTGCCCTCGACCAGGTGCTGAGCGGCAAGAAGAACGTCGAGCAGCGGGGCGCCTCCAAGGTCGTCAAGCTCGACGACAAGAAGTACGTCGAGCTCGGCCGCGAGAAGACCGACAAGATCTTCACGATCCTCGTCGAGTTCGGCGACCAGGTCGACAACTCGACCATGTTCGACCCGGACGGCCCGGAGGGCCCCAAGCCCCCGGTCCCGAAGTACGGCGGCACCCCCGGCCCGCTGCACAACACGATCGCGCAGCCCGACCGCGCGAACAACAACAGCACCGCGTGGCGCAAGGACTTCAGCCGCGACTACTTCCAGGACCTGTACTTCGGTACCGGCCAGGGCAAGAACTCCCTGAAGACCTACTACGAGAAGACCTCCTCGGGCCGCTACTCGGTCGACGGCGAGGTCGCCGACTGGGTCAAGATCCCGTACAACGAGGCCCGCTACGGCTCGAACTACTGCGGCCAGACGAACTGCTCCAACGTGTGGGACACCGTCCGCGACGGCGTGAACGCATGGGTCGACGGCCAGAAGAAGGCCGGCAAGACCGACGAGCAGATCAAGGCGCAGCTGTCCCAGTACGACCAGTGGGACCGCTACGACTACGACGGCGACGGCAACTTCAACGAGCCCGACGGCTACATCGACCACTTCCAGATCGTCCACGCGGGCGAGGACGAGTCGGCCGGCGGCGGTGTCCAGGGCCACGACGCGCTGTGGGCGCACCGCTGGTACGCGTACGGCACCAACACCGGCAAGACCGGCCCGGCGAACAACAAGGCCGGCGGCACCCAGATCGGCGACACCGGCATCTGGGTCGGCGACTACACGATGCAGCCCGAGAACGGCGGCCTCGGCGTCTTCGCCCACGAGTACGGCCACGACCTCGGCCTGCCGGACCTGTACGACACCACCGGCGGCGGCGAGAACTCGGTCGGTTTCTGGTCCCTGATGTCGGCGGGCTCCTGGCTCGGCGAGGGCAAGGACTCCATAGGCGACCTCCCGGGCGACATGACCGCCTGGGACAAGCTGCAGCTGGGCTGGCTGAACTACGACACGGCCAAGGCCGCGACGAAGTCCACCCACAAGCTCGGTGTGTCGGAGTACAACACCAAGGACAAGCAGGCCCTGCTCGTCGAGCTGCCGAAGAAGCAGGTCAAGACCGACGTCACCACCCCCGCCGAGGGCTCCTCGCAGTGGTGGAGCGGCATGGGTGACGACCTGAAGAACACCCTGACCCGCTCGGTCGACCTGACCGGCAAGAAGTCCGCCGCCCTGTCCCTGAAGGGCTGGTGGGACATCGAGAAGGACTACGACTTCCTCTACACCGAGGTGTCCACCGACGGCGGCGCCACCTGGCACCCGCTGGCCGGTACCGCGAACGGCAAGGCCATCCCGCTCGACGCCGCGGGCTCCCCGGCGCTGACCGACGTCTCCGGCGGCTGGCAGGACCTCAACTTCCCGCTGGACGACTACGCCGGCAAGAAGGTCGACCTCCGCTTCCGCTACCAGACGGACGGCGGCGCGGGCGGCAAGGGCTTCACCGCCGACGCGATCAAGCTGACCGCCGACGGCTCCGCGCTGTTCACCGACGGCGCCGAGAACGGCGACAACGGCTGGACCGGCAAGGGCTTCTCCCGCATCGGCGCCGGCTTCACCAAGGAGTACGAGCAGTACTACATCGCGGAGAACCGCCGCTACGTGTCGTACGACTCCACCCTCAAGGTCGGCCCGTACAACTTCGGCTGGGCCAACACCCGCCCGGGCTGGGTCGAGCACTACCCGTACCAGGACGGCCTTCTGATCTGGCTCTGGGACAAGTCCCAGAAGGACAACAACACGAGCGTGCACCCCGGCTCGGGTCTCATCCTGCCGATCGACGCCAACGCCAAGCCCATGAAGTGGGCGGACGGCACCCTGCTGCGCAACAAGATCCAGCCGTACGACGCGCCGTTCAGCGCGTACTCCACGGACGCGTTCACCCTGCACAACAAGGGCGAGTCGCTGTTCCTGAAGCCGAAGCCCGCCAACCTGGTCTTCGACGACCACAAGGGCAAGTACTACTACGACGAGAACCCGACCGGTTCGGTGAAGGTCTCCGACACCCACACCAAGATCAAGATCGCCAAGGAGACCTACGACGGCCTCCAGATGACGGTCGAGGTCGGCCCCTCCTCGAAGTAACCCGGTAAAGCCGCAGGTCACAGCATGATCGGCCGTCGCCCCCTAGCGGGCGGCGGCCGATCGCGTTTAGATGCGGAAGCGACCTGCGTTGACCACACCCATTGACATCCAGCTGACGGGGGAGACGTACAGCATGCCTGCCGGAGGTTTCACCAGGCTCCCGAACGGGAGCGTCGTCGTCGCGCTGACCCTGCCGAGACCGGGCGGGGACGGCGACGACGAGGGACCCGTCCGGGTCCTCGTCCACGCCGCGAACCGGGCCCGCGCCCTGACCAGGCTGCGGAACCTGGGCCTGCGCGCCGTGTACCTGCGCGGCAACACCGCGCCACCGACCCCGGACGAGGTCACCGCCGTCCTGCACCACCCGGACGGGCTGCTGTGGCGCGCCCTGCCGGACGCCGCGGGCGAGCTCTGGCACCCGATACGGGCCCTGCTGCGCGGCGCCTGAGGGCCCTGCGGGGCCCGGCGGGGCCCTGCCGGGCCCAGCTAGGCGCTGCGCACCACCGGGGTGCCGGTCAGCGCCACCCCGGCCGCCCGGAGCTCCTCCAGGGCCCTGGCGGTGGTGTGCGGGGCCACGCCCGCTGTGAGGTCCAGCAGCACGCGCGTGCGCAGGCCGTTGCGGGCCGCGTCCAGGGCGGTGGCCCGCACGCAGTGGTCGGTCGCGATGCCGACCACGTCGACCTCGGTGACGCCGCGCTCGCGCAGCCACTCGGCGAGGCCCGTGCCGTTCTCGTCCGTGCCTTCGAAACCGCTGTACGCGGCCTCGTACGCCCCCTTGTCGAAGACCGCGGCGACCGCGCCGGAGGCGACGGCGGGCGCCAGGTTCGGGTGGAACCCGACGCCCTCGGTGCCCGCGACGCAGTGCACCGGCCAGGAGGTCTCGTAGTCGGGGGCGGCCGGGGGCCTGGCGAAGTGCGGACCCGGGTCGACGTGGTGGTCCCGGGTGGCGACGACGTGGCGGTAGCCGGCGGTGGCGTTGCCGATCAGCTCGGTGATGGCGGCGGCGACGTCGGCGCCGCCGGCGACCGCCAGGCTGCCGCCCTCGCAGAAGTCGTTCTGTACGTCGACGACGATCAGTGCGCGGTGCATTTCGCGTGCCCTTCGGCTCGGTGTGGTGATGCGGCGGCGGGCCCCTGCGGGGGGCTCTTCCCCCACCCCGCCCCTCCCCGAAACCGTGGCCTGCGGCCCCGGCCCCCGCTCCGCCTCAAACGCCGGCGGGGCTGATTTCAGCCCGCGCGGCGTTTGAGCGCACCGGGCGCGGAG
>NZ_JBEYXK010000155.1:0-11272 GCF_040645035.1 Streptomyces sp. NPDC046876
CGTTCCCCTACCCGCCCCTTCTCCCCCAGCTACCGCTGGGAGGTGCCCCCAGAAACCGGGCTCCGCCCGGACCCTCCCCCAGCCACAATCGCCGGCGGGGCTGATTTCAGCCCCGCCGGCGTTTGAGGCGCGGGGGTCGGGGGCGGAGCCCCCTGTTCGGGAAGGGGCGGGGTGGGGAAAGGGCTCCGCGCAGCGGTCAGGTGGTGCGGAGGGCGGACAGTTGGGCCGCGAACCAGCGGGACGGGGGGAGGGCCGTGGCGGCCGCGGCCAGACGCTTCGTACGGTCCAGACGTTCGGCCGCCGGCATCGACAGGGCCTCGTGCAAGGCCTCGGCCGTCTCCGTGACGTCGAACGGGTTCACCGTCACGGCATCCCCGCCGAGCTCACCGTAGGCACCCGCCCCCGTGGACAGGACGAGCGCGCATCCGGCCTCCGACAGCACCGGGATCTCCTTCGCCACCAGGTTCATCCCGTCCCGGACGGGATTGACCAGCGCCACGTCGGCCATCCGGTACGCGGCCAGCGACCGCGCGAAGTCGTCCTGCACGGACAGCAGCACCGGCTGCCAGTCCTCCGTCCCGAACTCCTCGTTGATCCGCGCGGCCAGCTCCCGCACCGCCGCCGTGTACGACCGGTACACCTCCAGGTCCTGCCGGGACGGATACGCGGACGCGAGGTGCACCACCCGCCCCCGCCACTGCGGCCGCACCGTCAGCAGCTCCCGGTAGGCCAGCAGCCCCCGCACGATGTTCTTCGACAGCTCGGTCCGGTCCACCCGGACGATCGTCCTGCGGTCCCCGACCTGCGCCCGCAGCGCGGCCAGCCGGTCGTCGACCTCGGGCCGGTGCGCGAGCCGGCGCAGTTCGTCGCCGTCGACGCCCAGCGGGTACACCGCCACGTCGGTGCGCAGGTGCCGCACCGCCCCGGGCCCCCGCGGCACCTTGGCCACGTACCACTCGCCGCCCGTCCCCGTCGGCATCCGCGGTTCAGCGGTCCCCCGCTCGTCGTCGAGGTGCGCCCCCGCCATGAACGCGTGCGCCCATGCCGAGGTGTGGAAGCCCACCACGTCCGCCCCGAGCATGCCCCACAGCAGCTCGCTGCGGATGTCGCCCGGCAGCATGTCCAGGAAGTCCCGCGACGCCCACGGCGTGTGCGTGAAGTGCGCGATCCGCAGGTCCGGCCGCAGCTCGCGCAGCTGCCCGGGGACCAGCGCGAGGTGGTAGTCCTGCACCAGGACGCACGCCCCCTCGGCGGCCTCCTCGGCCAGTGCCTCGGCGAAGGACCGGTTGTAGGCGGTGTACGCCTCCCACTGGCGCCGGAACTCCGCGTCGAAGACGGGGGTGCGCGGGATGTCGTACAGGTGGTGGTGGGTGAACCACAGCACCGAGTTCGCGATGCCGTTGTACGCGGCGTCGTACACCGCCGGGTCGATGTCCAGCATCCGCACGCCCGGCTCGGCGACGCCCCGCCGCACCGCCTCGCGGTCCCCTTCCGACAGCGCGGCGCAGATCCAGAGCGCGTCCGGCTGCCCGCCCAGCGCGGCGGACAGGCCGGAGACGAGGCCGCCGCCGCCGCGCCGGGCGGTGAGGGCGCCGTCGGCGCCGTGGGCGTAGGAGAGCGGCCCGCGGTTGGCTGCGACGAGTACCTGGGACGAGTGGAGGGCGTGGGAAGTCTGGGAAGCCTCGGAAGCCATGCGGCGAACCTAGCCCGGCCCGCGCCCGCTCAAACGTCCGTTCCCTCCCCTTACGCGACCTGTACGGGCGGGTAGGCAGCCCGTACGCGGCCCGCAAGGCCGTGTTACGCCACCCGCCGCCCTACGTACTCCTTGACCTCCAGCATCGGCGGCCGCTCCTCGGTGTCCACGGCGTGCGTCCTCGGTACGAACCCGTCCGGCCCGCGCTCGAACTGCGTCAACACCGGCCGCACGTGGGGGTACCCCCAGCGGTAGCTGGGGGAGTGCCCGCGCGAGAGCCGCAGCTGCGCGGTGCGGTAGATCGCGGCGGCCATCCGGCCCAGTGCCTGCCCGTCCTGGTGGCGGTGGAGCCGTACGCCGACGTCCACCTGCGCGAGCGCGTCCAGCCCGACGGTGTGCAGCGCGTCGACCAGCAGGCCCAGCTCGACGCCGTAGCCGACGGGGAAGGGCAGGCGTTCCAGCAGGGAGCGGCGCACCGCGTACTCCCCGCCCAGCGGCTGTACGAAACCGGCCAGCTGGGGCCAGTGCAGGTTGAGCAGCGGTCGGGCGACGAGCTCGGTGACGCGGCCGCCCTGGCCGGGGGCGTCCCCGAGCGGGCGGTCGTACATGGCCTTGACGAACTGCACGTCCGGCTCGGTCAGCAGCGGGCCGACGATCCCGGTGACGAAGGCGGAGGAGAAGTCCCGCAGGTCGGCGTCGACGAAGCAGACGATGTCGCCGGTGGTGGCCAGCAGCGAGCGCCACAGCACCTCGCCCTTGCCGGGCAGGGCCGGGATCCGCGGCAGGATCTCGTCGCGGTGCACGACGCGGGCGCCGGCCTTCGCGGCGACCTCGGCGGTCAGGTCGGTGGAGCCGGAGTCGACCACGACCAGCTCGTCCACGAGCGGGACGGCGCGGCCGTCGATCAGATCCCGCCGGATGACCTCCACGATGGCGCCGACGGTCGCCTCCTCGTCGAGGGCGGGCAGCACGACGCTGACCGTCGTGCCCGCCGCCCGTTTCGCGGCGAGCAGCTGGTCGAGCGGTCGGTCGGCCACGGACCAGGAGCGGTCCGCCAGCCAGCGCTCCACCTCTTCCAGCACCTTCGGCACTCCTGCTTCCCTCGTCCTGTTCCGCGGCCGTTCTGGCCGAAAAGTGATCCATCTCGCGCTTCGGACAGCCGTCTCAACCGCCCGAGCCTTCGGTTACAGTCTTGAACAACGCGAAGGACCGCCGCATGCCGGGGGTCCCGCGTACAAATGCCCGGGGTGCGCCGCAGAGCGCGCGGCCCGGTGCCATACCGCTCATCCAGAGGGGCAGAGGGACACGGCCCGTTGAAGCCCCGGCAACCCTCCAGTCGGTTTCCCGCCACTGCGTGCAGCAGCAGCGAGGTCCCCGGCTAGGGAAGGTGCCAATTCCGTCTCATGGCGAAATGCGCCATGGGGAAGATGAGGAGAAAGGGCCTCGCCATCATGGCTGCACAGACCGTTGCCACCCCTGCTGCCGGAACCTCCGCTTCTGCTTCCGCCGTCGACCTCGGCCCCGCCTCGGGCCTGTCCTGTCGGGAGTGCGGTACCCGTTTCGAGCTCGGGCCCATTTTCGCCTGCGTCGAGTGCTTCGGTCCGCTGGAAGTCGCGTACGAGCTGCCCACCGCCGACCCCGACACTCTGCGCGCCGCGATCGAGGCCGGCCCGAACAACATCTGGCGCTACGCCCCGCTGCTGCCCGTCCCCGCGGACGTGGCCGCCAAGCCGAACCTGAACCCCGGCTTCACCAAGCTCGTCGACGCCGAGAACCTGGCCAAGGAGCTCGGCGTCACCGGCAAGCTGTACGTCAAGGACGACTCCGGCAACCCGACGCACTCCTTCAAGGACCGCGTCGTCGCGATCGCCGTCGAGGCCGCCCGCGCCTTCGGCTTCACCACCCTGTCCTGCTCCTCCACCGGCAACCTGGCCGGCGCGGTCGGCGCCGCGGCCGCCCGGGCCGGCTTCCGCTCCTGCGTGTTCATCCCGCACGACCTGGAGCAGGGCAAGGTCGTCATGGCCGGCGTGTACGGCGGCGACCTGGTCGGCATCGAGGGCAACTACGACGACGTGAACCGCTTCTGCTCCGAGCTCATCGGCGACCCGCTGGGCGAGGGCTGGGGCTTCGTCAACGTGAACCTGCGCCCCTACTACGGCGAGGGCTCCAAGACGCTGGCGTACGAGATCTGCGAGCAGCTCGGCTGGCAGCTGCCCGACCAGATCGTCATCCCGATCGCCTCCGGCTCCCAGCTCACGAAGATCGACAAGGGGCTGCAGGAGCTGATCAAGCTGGGCCTGGTCGAGGACAAGCCGTACAAGATCTTCGGTGCGCAGGCCGAGGGCTGCTCCCCGGTGTCCACGGCGTTCAAGGCCGGCCACGACGTGGTGCGCCCGCAGAAGCCGAACACCATCGCCAAGTCCCTCGCGATCGGCAACCCGGCCGACGGCCCGTACGTGCTGGACATCGCCCGGCGCACCGGCGGCTACGTCGAGGACGTGACCGACGAGCAGGTCGTCGAGGCCATCAAGATCCTCGCCCGGACCGAGGGCATCTTCGCCGAGACCGCCGGCGGCGTGACCGTCGGCGTGACGAAGAAGCTGATCGAGGACGGCCGCCTGGACCCGTCGCTGACCACCGTGGTCCTCAACACAGGCGACGGCCTGAAGACCCTGGAGGCGGTCGCCGCGGACAGCGGCCAGACCGCCACCATCCGCCCCAGCCTGGACGCGTTCCGCGCCGCCGGCCTGGCCTGACCACCCTCCCCCGCACTTCCGGAAAGGCAGTAGCGCCATGAGCGTCAACGTCCGCATCCCCACCATCCTGCGCACCTACACCGGCGGCCAGGCCGAGGTGCCCGCCGACGGCGCCACGCTGGCCGAGGTCATCGCGTCGCTGGAGGCGAACCACCCGGGCATCGCCGCCCGCGTCCTGGACGACCAGGGCAAGCTGCGCCGCTTCGTCAACGTCTACGTCAACGACGACGACGTGCGCTTCGAAGGCGGCCTGGAGACGGCGACGCCGGACGGCGCGGGCGTCTCGATCATCCCGGCGGTCGCGGGCGGCTGCTGACGCCGGCTCCTGATGTGCCCACCCCAGAATTGCCCCCTCCGGCATTAAGCGGAGGGGGCAATTCTGCTTGGTTGGGCGCGGTAGAGTTGGGGAAGTCCCCTCCGCTGTTCTTGCCCGCTGCATATGAACGGGTCGTGTGAGGGTTGACATTGAGTCAATGTGGGTGCGCGGTATGGGGCTTTGGCGCGATATGTCAGGTCCGAGTTGCCCGGGTAAATGCCAAATTTTCATCTCATTTTGCGCTTTCTGAGTGACCAGAATTCTCGTCGGATTGACCTGTTGCAGACAGCACCGGTGCAGATACATTCAGCCGCGGTCGAGGCGTTCCGGCGCAAGTTCTGACCCGGGACCGCGAAGTGCGGTCCTGCGCAAGGGCCAGTAATAGGGGAGTTAGGCATGGCTCAGGGCACCGTCAAGTGGTTCAACGCGGAGAAGGGCTACGGCTTCATCGCGGTCGACGGTGGTGCGGATGTGTTCGTCCACTACAGCGCCATCCAGATGGACGGGTACCGCACCCTTGAAGAGGGTCAGCGGGTCGAGTTCGAGATCTCGCAGGGCCAGAAGGGTCCGCAGGCGGACATGGTCAAGCTCGCCGTCTAAGCCCGGCGCGGTCGACCACCGACGCATACACGAAGGGCCCGCACCCCGGAGGAGGGGTGCGGGCCCTTCGTCGTACCCGGGGCCCGCCGTGGGGCGCGCGGGGCGCGCCGTGGGGCGTGCGTGGCCTGCCGTGGCGGGCGCGTGGCCTGTCATCGCCCGAAGCCGCTTGCACTCGAGGGGGCCGAGTGCTAATCATTGGCGTTAGCACTCTCCGAGTGAGAGTGCTACTACACAGGACCGGGTCGGTGAGGCCCGCAGGGTCCGGCGGGAAGGAACCGCCGGACACGCAGGCCGTCCGTCGCGGGCGCAGGCGCGGTCCGGAGCAGTCCACCCTCCCCGCGCGCCTGGCGGCGCAGGGGGAACCCCAGTCCTGGAGGACCACTTCAGATGGCCAAGATCATTGCGTTCGACGAGGAGGCCCGGCGCGGCCTCGAGCGCGGCATGAACCAGCTCGCCGACGCCGTCAAGGTCACCCTTGGCCCCAAGGGTCGCAACGTCGTCCTTGAGAAGAAGTGGGGCGCCCCCACGATCACCAACGATGGTGTCTCCATCGCCAAGGAGATCGAGCTCGAGGACCCGTACGAGAAGATCGGCGCCGAGCTGGTCAAGGAAGTCGCCAAGAAGACGGACGACGTCGCCGGCGACGGTACGACCACCGCCACCGTCCTCGCCCAGGCGCTCGTCCGCGAGGGCCTGCGCAACGTGGCTGCCGGTGCCAACCCGATGGCCCTCAAGCGTGGCATCGAGAAGGCCGTCGAGGCCGTCTCCGGCGCCCTGCTGGACCAGGCGAAGGAGGTCGAGACCAAGGAGCAGATCGCCTCGACCGCCTCCATCTCCGCCGCCGACACCCAGATCGGCGAGCTCATCGCCGAGGCCATGGACAAGGTCGGCAAGGAAGGCGTCATCACCGTCGAGGAGTCCCAGACCTTCGGTCTGGAGCTGGAGCTCACCGAGGGCATGCGCTTCGACAAGGGCTACATCTCGGCGTACTTCGCCACCGACATGGAGCGTATGGAGGCCTCGCTGGAGGACCCGTACATCCTGATCGTCAACTCCAAGGTCAGCAACGTGAAGGACCTCCTTCCGCTGCTGGAGAAGGTCATGCAGTCCGGCAAGCCGCTGCTGATCATCGCCGAGGACGTCGAGGGCGAGGCCCTGTCGACCCTGGTCGTCAACAAGATCCGCGGCACCTTCCGCTCCGTCGCGGTCAAGGCCCCGGGCTTCGGCGACCGCCGCAAGGCCATGCTGGGCGACATCGCCATCCTCACGGGCGGCACGGTCATCTCCGAGGAGGTCGGCCTCAAGCTCGAGAACGCGGGCCTGGACCTGCTCGGCCGCGCCCGCAAGGTCGTCATCACCAAGGACGAGACCACGATCGTCGACGGTGCCGGTGACAGCGACCAGGTCCAGGGTCGCGTCAACCAGATCCGCGCCGAGATCGAGAACTCCGACTCGGACTACGACCGCGAGAAGCTGCAGGAGCGCCTGGCGAAGCTCGCCGGCGGCGTGGCGGTCATCAAGGCCGGTGCCGCGACCGAGGTCGAGCTCAAGGAGCGCAAGCACCGCATCGAGGACGCCGTCCGCAACGCGAAGGCCGCCGTCGAGGAGGGCATCGTCGCCGGTGGTGGCGTGGCCCTGCTGCAGGCCTCCGCGGTCTTCGAGAAGCTCGAGCTGGACGGCGACGAGGCCACCGGTGCCAACGCCGTCAAGCTGGCCCTGGAGGCCCCGCTGAAGCAGATCGCCGTCAACGGTGGTCTCGAGGGCGGCGTCGTCGTGGAGAAGGTGCGCAACCTCCCCGTCGGCCACGGCCTGAACGCCGCGACCGGCGAGTACGTCGACATGCTCGCCGAGGGCATCATCGACCCGGCGAAGGTCACCCGCTCCGCCCTGCAGAACGCCGCCTCCATCGCGGCGCTGTTCCTGACCACCGAGGCCGTCATCGCCGACAAGCCGGAGAAGGCCGCGGCCGCTCCGGGCGGCATGCCGGGCGGTGACATGGACTTCTGATCGGCCCCTTCCGGCTGATCGGCTGTTCTCGAACCGAGGGCGGCACCCCTTCCACTACGGAGGGGGTGCCGCCCTCGGGCGTCGTACGGGCCGGGCGCCGGGGCGGCGGCTATGCCAGCCCGGCGGTGTCGAGCTCGAACCCGAACGGCTCGGGCACCTCCAGCGGCTTGCCGAAGGACACGGTCCGGCGGGAGCGGTAGCCGTGCCCGGAGGGGTCGGAGAAGCAGGTGATCTCCGACTCCTGCATGTCGACGACCAGGTAGACGGGGACGACCTGGCCGTACACCTCGAGCTTCTCCTGCCAGTCCGCGTCCTTGGTGGATACGGAGGTGAACTCGGCCACCAGCGACAGCGCGGTGGCGTCCGCGTGCCGGCCGTCTGCCTCGAAGGCGCTCTCGTCCGCCACGAAGAGGTCGGGCCCGTAGCCGCGCTCCGCCTGGGGGAACCGGAAGAGGAACGGCGCGATGTCCGCCACGTGCCCTTCGGGGGCGTTAGCTCCGAGCTGCTCGCGCAATGCCCGCATCGGACGGTAGTAACGCAGCTTGGACCACGGCGACACGATGATCTTCCCCCGGATGAGCTCGGCTTTGAAGCCGTCTGGCGTGTCCATCTCCTCGACCATGTGCAGGAGACGTTCGAAGGTCGGCGGCGGCGCCGGGGTCTCTATGGGTGTGGGCCGCTCGGTGGTCTCCACGGGGGTGGGTCGCTCGGTCATGATCGTCACCGTCGTCCTCCGTATGGCGCGCCGCGCCCTGGATGTGAACCTGGTCCCAGGCTAGGGGCGGGACAGTCGCCGTGCCCGGTCCCCGGAAGGGGTCCGCGCCGATCGGGTGACTTTGGTTGACTGGGGGGATGAGCGATCTCTTCGTCAAGATCTGCGGCCTGAAGACCGCGCACGACGTCGACGTGGCCGTGGCCGCCGGGGCCGACGCCGTCGGGTTCGTCTTCGCGCCCGGCAGCCCCCGTACGGTCGGCGCCGCCGCGGCGCGGGAGCTGGCCGCCCGGGTGCCGGACGGGGTGCTCACCGTCGGCGTGTTCCGCGGGCAGACGGTCGAAGAGGTCCGGCGGTTCACCGAGGAGAGCGGCGTGCGGGGCGTGCAGCTGCACGGGGACGAGGGCCCGGAGTACTACGAGGCCCTGCGTGCCGAGGGCCGCACCCTGCTGCGGGCCACCGCGCAGCGCGTCGAGCGGTGCGGGGAGTACGGGGAGGACCTGCTCCTGATCGACGCCCCCGACCCGGGCTCCGGCAAGCCGTGGAACTGGGCCGCGCAGGAGTTCACCGCCCCGGAGGGGCACTGGCTGCTGGCCGGCGGCCTGAACCCCGGCAACGTCCGCGGGGCCGTGGAGACCACCGGCGCCTGGGGCGTGGACGTCTCCAGCGGCGTCGAGAGCGAACGCGGCGTCAAGTCCCCGGCGCTGATCCGCGCCTTCGTGGAGGCGGCCCGGGCCTGAGTCCGTCAGCGGCGGACGTGGGCGGCGATGGTGCGGGCGCAGGCCAGGGCCTCGGTGCGGGTGGTGTCGACCTCCAGGTCGTACGCCACGCCCCGGTGGACCAGGTCCGCCTGGGACGCGGCCATCCCCGCGATCCGGTCCCCGCGGGCGATCTCCCGCCCGGCCGCGACCTCGCCGTCGCAGTGGACGCCGACCCACAGGACGTCGAGTCCGCCGAGCGCCTCCTGCCACCGCCGCTGGGACGCCGCGCCGCCGAGGAAGACCTCGTCGACCACGACACGGGCCCCCGCCCGGGCCATCGCGGCGACCCCTTGGATCCAGGCGGCCTCCAGCGTCCGGAACTCCGGTCCGACGCTCACCACGCCGTCCGCGGCGAAGTCGATCCCGCCGTCCGACGCCTGCATCGCCGCCGGCATGGCGTCGACCAGCGTGTCGGTGCCGAGGACGAGCCACGGGTCGGGCAGGACCGCCTGCAGGCACCGGGCGATCCCGGACTTCCCGGAGCTGGATCCGCCGTTGAGCACGATCATTCGAGTGGTCACCGGCCCACCGTAGATCCGCGTCCGGCGGGCCCTGCAAGGCGTTTTCCGCCCGGGACGGCATTAGGCTGCGGGCCGACGGGAGGGGATCCGGATCATGGGGGCGTCGGGGTTGGCGGGGTTGGCGGGGCTTTCAGGGACGGCGGGGACGGCGGGGACGGCGGAGTCGTTCGCGGGGCGGGTTCTGCGGCACGTCCTGGTGGCCGCGGCCTGTGCGGTGAGCGCCGTTGCCGTGCTGTACGGCGTGCTGTCCGTGAAGCTGGCCGTCGTCGACCTGTCGGCCGAGGTCTTGTGCACGGCCGGCGGCTGCCCGCGCGGGCTGGGATGGCTGGTGCTGTGGGCGCTCGCCGCCGGGGCCGCGGCCGGCCTGCTGTGGCGGGCGGCGGTGAAGGGGCGGCGCCCGTACCGGTCCGCCGGCGGCTGGGCCGCGGCCGCCGTGATCGGGCTCGCCGCCCTGGTGCCCGGCTGGCTCGGCTTCTCGTGGCTGCGCGGCCCGTACATGGACCTCTTCGGCTACCAGGCCCCGGAGGGCCCGGCCGCGGGCAGGCCGCTGGGCTCCTGGGAGGACCGGAGCGCCGGGTCCGTCATCCGGGTCCGCACGGACGGCGTGAGCGAGTACAACGGCGAAGGCCGCCGAGGCTGGCGGCTCGGAGCCCCCGCGGACGGCCGTGCGGTGTGCGGGATGAGCCCGCAGACCCCTGACCGGACCGGGATCCTCGCCTACGCGGCCCCCGCGCCGGGCGGCGGCGCGTGCGGCAGCCGCCTCGTGGCGGTGGACCTCACCACCGGCGAGCAGCGCTGGACGGCGGACGTCCCGAACCCGGCCGGGGCCGCGGTGGTGTCCGCGGGCGGCTCCCTCGCCGTGACCGCGACGGCGGACGCGGTCCTCGCCCGCGACCTGCGCGGCGGCACCGAGCGCTGGCGCTCGCCCCTGCCCGAGCGCACGGAGGCCGCCGAGGTCCTGGCCGGCCCGGACCGGGTCCTGGTCCTCGCCCGCTCCGCGGCGTCGGGCAGCACTCTGCTCGCGCTGGACGCCCGTACCGGCGCCCTCGCCTGGCAGGCCCCGCTGCCCGCCGGGATCGATCCGCCGCGCCTGGTCGCGGCCGCCCCGGCCGCGGTCGTCGCCGCGGGGCGGCTGCTGGCGTTCGACGACGCGGGCCGCCCGCGCGGTGCCGGCGGCGCGGACGCCCCGTACATCCCGGCCGGGGACGGACGGCGGTGGCTGGTCCTCGGCGACGTGCTCGTCGCGCCCGTCCCGGAGCGCGAGAAGCGGGAGGTGCTGGCCGCGTACTCGCTGACGGACGGCCGCCTGCTGTGGCGGCGGGCCCTCGGCGACGACTGGTCGGTCCGCACCCTGGGCATCGGGCGGACGGGGCGGATCGCCGTGGTGTCGCGGGGCCCGTACACCCACCTGTGGCACCTCGACCCGGCCACCGGGAGGCCGTCGGGGGAGTCGACCGTCCTGCGGGACCTCCCGATGGGCGAGTCGATCGCCCTGTACGGCCGCACGTTCGTCAACCTGGACCCCGGCGGCACCCTTCCCCCGATCTTCGACGTGGACCCGGTCCTGGGCTGGTGAGGCTCGTCCTCTGTTGGCCGGATGTGGTTGGTTTACGAGCGTTCACGCGTCGGGGGAAGACTGGCTGGAATTCGGCCTTCGCGCGGGGTGCGGGTGCCGGATTCGCCATGGAGTGACCGCCGCCGGGGGCATAGACCGCGGGCCGGGTGTCGGGTGTGCCGCTGCGCGGAGCGGATCCCCTCCCCGCCCCTTCCCGAAACCGGGTCCTGCGGCCCCGGCCCCCGCTGCGGGGCTGCGCCCCGCACCCCTTCGGGGGCTCCGCCCCCGACCCCCGCGCCTCAAACGCCGGCGGGGCTGGAACATCCAGCCCGCGCGGCGTTTGAGCGCACC